>PMLH01000527.1 GCA_003159055.1 Myxococcales bacterium | reverse complement strand
GGTCGGTTCCACGGCGGGCTGTGACCTGAGCAACCCGTCCTGTCCGGACGCGACCCGGCGGCCGAGCACGGTTTGCAGGGCGGGCCGCCCGATCGATTGGCACTCTGCGAGGATGGACTTCTTCCTCCTCGCTCATGTTTTTGTGACAGAATCCCGCAATACCGTGGCCGGAAGGAAGGTGCCCTCATGAACAAAGCGACTGCTACTCTTCTTCTGCTGGCGACCTCTGCCCTCCAGTCATCTTGCGGGTCACAGTCCAAGGCGTGCACCTTGATCGGCTGCACGGACCAGCTCACGGTGGAGGTCTCGTCCTCTGGCGGTGCCACGCCGGTCTTTGCCGCAGACCTGATGGTCGACGGTCGCTCGATTTCCTGCCCGGCGCCGGCGCAAGGGGCCATCGTAACCTGTGACGCAAGCGTCTCGATCCGATCCTACGAGCAGCACTCGTGCACGCAATCGGTGAGCGGAAATACGGCCAGCCAGACCTGCTTGGGAACCGGCGTGTTCGGCGAGAGGATCGTGATAGCTGGCGCACCAGCCTTGGTCAGCGTTGCCCTTCGCAACGATTCATCCGTGGTCGCACAGCAGACGTTCCAGCCCAGCTACGCGCAGAGCCAGCCCAACGGCCCCGGCTGCGATCCCATCTGCAGGCAGGCGTCCGTGGCCTTGGCAGTTCCCTGAATTAGAGAGCGGCTGGCTCTGCCGACAGCGGCGCACGAGTTTCGCTGGCCGCCAACGGTTGCTCATGCGACCTGCGCGGAAAGCACGAACGACGCGAGAGCGCGGGGATCGTGTGGCTGGCTCTGGTGACCTTGGCTCTTGCCTTCAAGTCCTTCCCAGTTCAGCGCCGCGGCAGTCGAACCGATAGCTCGCCTTGCTGAGAGGTTCGATTCGCATACCCCAAGAGTATGCGATTCGATGCTCGCGACCCCTTCGAGCCTTGATGTGATCCAGGACAATCGGGAATTCGTCCTTGCGGGATTTCTTCTGGACGAGTAGCGACTTCGGCCCTAGCGTGGACGTGTTCGAGCCATTTTGGAGGACCCCATGGATCCGAAGCAAGTCCGCAAGACCGTCGACAACCTTCTCGCCGATCTGAGGCGCAACCCAGCGCTGGGACGACCGCTTTCCTTCTTGCGTCGGGTGGGGCAGCCGCTCGGGCTTGGACTGGCAATTGGCATCGGTAGTGTGGCGGGCTGTGGCAGCGACAACAACAGTAGCCAACCGAGAGACGCTGTCGCTGTGGACACGCGCGACGCGCTTCCGCCGTCGGGTGACGTCTACGGCGCGACCACAGATGGCCCCATTGCGCCGTCGGACGCGCGCGATGCGCTTCCGCCGTCGGTTGATATCTATGGCGCGACCGTGGATGGCCCTGGCGCGCAACCGGACACGCGCGACGTGCTTCCACCACCGGCTGATGTCTACGGTATCGCGAGCTTGGATGCCCGCTGGCCGGTCGATGCGCAACCTGCCGAGACGCAACCGCTCGACGGCGGTTCCGTGCTCGACGCCGTGCCTCCCCCGGCGGACATGTACGGCATCACGTACCCGGTCGACACGCGCGATGCGATCCCGTCTGCGGGCGACATCTACGGCGTTTCCTTCCCGCCCGTGGATCCCGCCGGGAACCGGGGCTGACCCGCGCTGCACGGCATGCTCCAGCTGTTTCGCCAACTCGGCTTCGTGCCCCTGCGCTGCACCTGGGAAATCACCTTGGCGTGCAACCTGCGCTGCGGACACTGCGGTTCTCGCGCTGGCGAGGCACGGACCGATGAGCTCACCACCGATGAGGCTTACCAGGTCATCGACGACTTGGCCGGTCTTGGCTGCCGCCATGTCTCGCTGGCCGGTGGCGAGCCTACGCTGAGGGGCGATTGGGACGTTCTGGTCGCGCGCTTCAAGAGCCACGGCATGCGCGTGGCCGTGGTTTCCAACGGGCTCACCTGGTCGGATGAGCTCACCCGGCGGGCAGCATCCGCGGGTGTCGATTGCATGGGCTTCAGCCTCGACGGCCTGGAAAAGACCCACAATCGCGTGCGCAAGGCGCACGACAGCCATCGTAAGGTCCTGCAAGCCATCGATAGGTGCATAGCCGCCGGCATTCGCGTGACGGCGATTACCCACATCACGCGCAGAAGCCTGCCCGAGATCGAAGACATCCACGCGTTGCTGGGCCGGCACGGCGTCAACGCTTGGCAAGTGCAAATCGGGGTTCCCATGGGCAACATGACGGACGATCGCAGCGCGATTCTCGATCGTGCGGATGTCTCGTCGCTCGTGCGCCGGCTGGCCGAGCTTCGTCGTGCGGGGTTTGCGCCCTACGTGGTGGCGGCCGACAACGTCGGATACTACGGCGATGTCGAAGAAGAGCTGCGCGAACCCGGGAGCCGTGTGAAGTTTTGGATGGGCTGTCGCGCTGGGCTCGAAGTGCTGGGCATCGAAAGCCACGGCGATGTAAAGGGCTGCTTGTCGTTGCCCTCGGGTCTGAACGGTCGGTTCGATTTCGTCGAGGGCAATGTGCGCAAGCGTCGCTTGCCCGAGATTTGGAACGACCCCAACGCCTTCGCCTACAACCGGCAATTCCGTGTGGAAGACTTGCGCGGACACTGTGCGGGGTGCGAATTCGGGGAAGTCTGCCGCGGCGGTTGCACCTGGACTTCCGTGGCGCACACCGGGCACCCACACGACTTCCCCCATTGCTATTGCCAGGGCGAGAGCTAGAAGCCAAGCCAGAGACGCGTCGTGCGCCTTCGTGGGTTGCGGAATGTCTGCGCGTACCGTTGCGATGAGATTTGGATCACACGCATGGGCATCCGAATCGAGTAAGCTAAACTCGCCATGGTACTTGTGAGCAGATGATTCCTGCGTGCGTAAACGGCAAGTGCATTGCGGCTACCCCTTCGTGAAGAGTCACGGCAGCCGGGAGGCCGCTGGGACATGCTCGTGCGATGACACCAGCCGCCTTGGCCTTGGCGTCACGGCAGGTTGCACCGCCCAAACCAGGAGCTAGGATTGCGACCATGTCAACCATCGGAATCATTGGAGCAGGGCACATCGGAAGTCAGGTCGCGCGGCTGGCGGTGGCCAATGGCTACGATGTGGTCATCAGTAACTCGCGCGGGCCCGAGACGCTGGCCGGTCTCGTAGCCGAGTTGGGGCCCAAGGCGCGCGCCGACACCCCGCTTGGGGCGGCCAAGACCGGGGACATGGTGGTGGTAACGATACCTCTGAAGAACTACCGTACGGTTCCGGTCGAGCCCTTGGCGGGCAAGATCGTCATCGATACCAACAACTATTATCCCGAGCGCGACGGGCACATCCCCGAGCTGGACAGCGAATCGATCACCACCTCGGAGCTGCTGCAGGCGCATCTGCCGAAGTCGAGGGTGGTTAAGGCGTTCAACCATATCTATGCCGCGGAGCTGACCACGCACGGCCTGCCGGTCGGCACCAAAAACCGACGGGCCCTGGTCATCGCAGGCAACGACGCCCAGGCCAAGGCCGAGATCGCCGCGATTATCGACCGATTTGGTTTTGACGTCGTTGACGCGGGCCCGCTGAGCGAGAGCTGGCGCATCCAGCGCGATACGCCCGGCTACGGCCCGCGCCGGAACGCCCAGGAGCTGCGCGCCGATTTGGCCGCGGCCAAGCGCTAGCCAGCGGTCGGGTGGCCGCGTCCGACCATGCGTAGCAACCTCGACGCCATCACAGGTCTATTCAAGACCCACGGACCGGGGAAGATCCTGGTTGTTACAGGTGCGGGCATCAGCCTGGCCAGTGGAATTCCCACCTTCCGTGGTCAAGATCCGGGAGCCATCTGGAAGAAAGACGTCACCGAGCTGGGCACATTCCGCTACTTCAGCCAAGATCCGGTGGGTTCGTGGCGATGGTACCTCTCGCGCTTCGAGAAGACCATCGGCGCGAAGCCAAATCCGGCCCACACTGCCTTGGTCAGGCTGGAGGGCTTCTGTGAACGCCAGGGTGGCGAGCTCCTGCTAATCACCCAGAACATCGACGGCCTGCACCGCCAAGCCGGATCGCGCAATCTGATCGAGGTACACGGCCGCGCCGATCGCGTCCGCTGCCCTCGCCCGGGTTGCCCCAATGGCGCGCCAGCCGGTTCCTTGCCGCGGGCCGATTTCGACCTGGAGAGATTCCTGGCCGCCCCCTCGACTGCCACGCTGCCTCGTTGTCCTCACTGCCGGGCGGTCATACGGCAACACGTGCTGTGGTTCGATGAGCTCTACGACAGCCACGACGATTACCAGTGGGCGCGCGTGCTTGATGCCGCTGCGAGCTGCGATGCAGTCCTTTTCGTTGGCACCTCATTTTCGGTTGGGGTCACCGACCTGATCCTTGGCGATGCGCGCGGGCGCGGCAGGCCCGTGCTTTCCCTTGATCCAGCCTCAGCCGTGGTCCAGCCCGGCGTCGGCCCGTTGTGTGCGCGCGCCGAGGAGCTGCTGCCCGCAGCCTGCGAAGCTCTCCAGGCGGCCTGAGTTTGGCTTGTCTGCCCGGATCGCACACACTCCCGCGCCTCACGGGAGCGCGACGGGTGGCCGAAAAGTATCAGACCGGGTTCTATCAGCCGCTTCTGCTCCGGCCCGGCTGGACTGAAGGACCAATCGCTTTCTGGCTTGCGTAGCCGGGTGATCGACCTCTGGCCTTGACCCGTTATGCCTGGCGATGGGAACTAATCAAACAGTGTTACAGCTCGTTCCAGGACTGCGACGACATGTGCGAGAGGGCGCCGAGGCGCCTGCCCGGAGGAGCGATGATCTGGCGCCGCTGGTCGCACGTTGTCGGCGGGGTGAGAGGGGCGCGACGAAGACCCTTCTGGCGACCCTGGGCCCTTCCATGTTGCAAATGGTCCGGAGGGTCTTGGGGCCGGCCCACCCGGACGTCGACGACGTCCTGCAAGAGGCCCTTATCGGGCTGCTGCATGCACTGCCAGGCTTTCGCGGTGACTCGACTACGAGGCACTTCGCCTGCAGGATCGCGACGCTCAGCGCGCTCAAGGCAAGGCGGTGCAGGTCCAGCGCTCTCGACGACAGAGAGCCTGAGCTCGACGAAGACTGCTGGGCCGGAGCAGATCCGCACGATTGGGCGCTGGCCTCCTGCCGACGTCAGATTCTGCGTCGCCTGCTCGATGAGCTGCCGAGCCCGCAAGCTGAGGCGATGGTGCTCCACTGCGTGGCCGGACTGACCGTGGAAGAAATTGCCGTGACGGCGCAATGCCCGGCGGAAACCGTGCGCAGCCGGCTGCGCCTAGCCAAGGCCGCGTTGCGCGCGCGCGCCGCGGCCGACCCCTCGATGGGCGAGCTCTTGGAGGATTCACTATGAAGTCCATCCCACAGGCGTGCTTGGACGAGCGCGTGGCGTGCGCGCGCCAAGGTGCGCTTTCGGCTGCCGAATGGCAGGATTTCGCCACCCACCTCGCGACTTGCGCAGACTGCCGGATCACCTGGCGACTGATGGTCGATTTCGAGCGGAGCGCGGCGTCCGTGCCGGGCGACGAGCGCATCCTCGGGCGTGCTGCGAAGCTCGCGCTGGCCGAGACGCGCGGCCGTCGCGTCCGCGGCTTCCGTGTCGGCGTTGCCGCCGCGGTGACCTTGGTGGTCGCGGGCGTGGCCAGCGGCGCAGTGCTCCTCCGGGTCCGCCACCTTGCCGTCTCCACCGATCTGACCGATCCCGAGCGGTCTGCGGGCAAGGCTCGCGCGGTGGCAGCCTCGTCGGCCACCCAGCCCGTGGCGCCGGAAAAGTCCGTCGCCCTTCCGACGACCGAGCCTGCCCCAGCGCTGCCAGCGCCCGAGGCTCAGCCGCCCGTGATCGGCGCTCCTCGGTCGGCCTATCTCTCCCGCAAGGCCATTGCGCGTGCGACCAGGCACTTGGCCTCCGTCGCCCCCAAGGATTCGCCTCTGGCAGTCGCTGCGCTGCCCGTCGAAGACGCTGCCACTCTCTTCGCGCGTGCGCTTAGCGAGCGGGAGCAAGGACGAACGTCCAACGCCATCGCGACCTTCCGAGCCCTGCAGCGCCGTTTTCCCCAGACGCCGCAGGCGGTGCTCTCGCTTGTGTCACTTGCCGATCTCTCGCTCGGCACCGGGGATGCTGCGGGGGCGCTGGTTGCGTTCGAAGAGTACTTGGCCTCAGGCTCGTCGGGCGCCCTGGTGCCCGAAGCCTTGCTGGGCAAAGCCCGAGCGCTGAGCTCGCTCGGCCGGGTTGCGGAGGCCGACGTCGTTTGGCGGGAGATCGCGCGCCGTTATCCTGATTCGCCGTATCTTGGGCGACGAATTGGCACGCGCACTGGGAGCGATCAACCGTGAATTTCGTCAGCATTCTTTGTTGCCTGCTCTCCGGCGTCGGCGCGGCAACCAGTCGATCCGATGCGCCTCCCGATCCGCCACCAAGCACGGCAACTCCGCCCAATCAGCGCACCATCGAAATACTCATTGTGGGCCCCGAGGACGCCCGGAACAGGATGGTGGCGACGATTCGGCCGCTTCTTGGTACGGATCCCGACCTACGCTGGGCCACCCAGGATAGCGTTCCGACCGACGGCGCTATCACGGAGCCAAGTAACCAGGGTACGGCGCAAATACGGATCGACGTTTCGAGCCCCACGCAGCTCCGCGTGTATCTGCCGGCGGAGCCGAAAGGCAGAACGACCGTCAGGACGATTGCGCGCGCAGCCGCAGACAGCGAGGCCGCCGATCTATTGGATCGAGAAGCCGTCGCACAGATTGTGAAGGCAGCCGTCCTCGCCCTGCGTGAAGGAGCAGCGCAACCGGCAAAGGAGGCTCCCACGCATGTGGATGAGAAACGTTCGTGGCAAGGAGCCCCCCACGGCAAGTTCGACATACGGCTCTATGCAGGCCTGGCGTATTTCGTCGGCTCGGAGCGACGCTCCTATCGCGGTTGGGGCACTAGCTTCGGCGTTTCGTTGGGTGGGTTCATAGCCAGGAACATCATTCTTTACGGCGAGGTTGTGGGTACGATGGTTCCCAATCCTGATGTCTCGGATTCTTCCTATTTTGCCTCTCCCCTTGGAACTGATCACGTGTGGCAATTGGGCTTCGGCCCGGGTATTGCCTACCATCTCGAGCCGCGCAACTTCCGCCTTTCGGCCACGTTGACCTTCCCCAAGGTCTGGCTGGGCGGGCCGGGGTCTACCAACCTTGGTGTCGGCATCAACCTGACGGCCGGCAAAGAGTGGTGGGTCTCTGACGACTGGAGGATTGGTGTCGCGGCCCAAGCCCACCTCGCCACCATGTCCCACAATGATCCCAACCCCTACAATGATCCCCCCGACTACAATGATAGCGCGAAGACGCGTCTCTATACCGGTACCTTCGCCTTGCTATTTTCAGCCACCTACAACTGAGCATCGCCATGCGGACCACGAAGCAGACATTTCCCGGAGTCGAGCTGGGTGCGCGTCGTTCAGGGCATCGCACGCTGTCTCGACCCGCCCAGGCTGCCCTTGCGGCGTGCGTGGGGCTCGTGCTTTCCTGGGCGCATAGGGCGGTGGCCGAGCCATCGCCGCCGCCGCCCAATCCAGAAAGGAAGACGTTGTCCGCTCCACCACCGCGGGATGGCCGCCAGCCGCCTGGGGATTGGCACGGCCATCGCCTGGGCAACAAGCTCTACCTGCGCCTCTATGAGGGGTCGGCATACTTCGTCGCCTCCGAGTCGTATCTAATACCAACGTGCGAGGGGTGTTCTCCTCACAAGATGGAGGGCAGCTATCGCGGTTGGGGCACTAGCTTCGGCGCTTCGCTGGGCGGTGTCATCGCGCGGAATCTCAGCCTCTACGGCGAGTTCGTGGGCACAATGGCTTCCGATCTCCATGGCTCGCCCGATAGTTCGCCGCAGGAGCCCGCCAATGTTCACGTGTACCAGTTCGGCTCCGGTCCAGGTGTTTCTTACCATTTCGAGCCGCTCAACCTCCATTTTTCGGGCACGCTGACCTTCACAAAGGCCTGGCTCGGCGATCTGGGCCACACCAACCTTGGCGTCGGCTTCAATTCGACGCTCGGCGAAGAGTGGCGGGTCAGTGCGGACTTCGGGATATGCCTGGCACTGCAGGCCCACGTAGCCACCATGGGCAACAGCTACTACGGCTACAACGGTACGCATCTCAAGACTGGCACCTTTGCCTTGGTGCTCTCGGCCACCTACAACTAGTGTAACCCGATCGTCCGGTGGCTCAGGATTGGCTTGGGTCAAGACGGCCATCCTTCATGTGATACACGTGATCGAACCCTTCGATCATGCGCACATCGTGGGTGACGACGATGACGGCGGACTGGTTCTCTCGGGCGATCTTCTTGAGCAGGGCCATGACTCGCATGCCCCGCTGAGTATCCAGCGCGGCGGTCGGCTCGTCAGCCAGAATCAGCTTGGCCCTGTTGGCGAGAGCCCGGGCGATCGCGACCCGCTGCTGCTCTCCGCCGGACAGCACGGCTGGCAGGAAGTCGGCGCGGTCTGCAATCTCCATGTAATCCAGCAACTCCATCGCACGCCGCTCAGCCACCGCGCCCGTTTGACCGATGAGACTGAGTGGAAAGAGCACGTTCTGCTTGGCGGTGAGAAAGGGAATCAGGTTGTGCGACTGGAAGATGAATCCGATCTTCTCGCGCCGGACGCGGCGCATGTCCACGCCGGCCCAGCCTTGTTTGTAGATAGTCTGCCCGTCGAACACGATGGTGCCTGCCGTGGGCTCCAAGATCAGACTGAGGCTGAGGAGCAGGGTGGTCTTGCCCGACCCACTCGGCCCGAGCAGCGCGACCAACTCGTTCGTGGACACCGTCAGGTTGATGTCCGCCAGCGCCCGAACTTCGAGATGGCCGGTGCCGAAGGTCTTGGCCAGCCCGTCGATCCTTAGAATCTCCATCATCCACCCCCAAGCGCCATGGCGGGCTCGGTCGTCAGCGCTTGCCAGAGCCCCAGCACGCTCGCCAG
>PMLH01000016.1 GCA_003159055.1 Myxococcales bacterium | reverse complement strand
AGCTCGCCGCCACACTTCGGGCAGTTCTCGAGTGGCCGGCGGGCCGTCCAGAAGCGCCTGTTGCAGTCCCGGCAGCGTTGGGCGGCGGCCATGCCGACGTCGGCGATGAACTCCCAGGAGCCCGCGCGCTCCTCACCGCGGTGACGGATCGAGCCTCTCACCGCGAAACTCCTCGTATCTTGCGGCTGAGCCGCTGTCGGCAGGTGCCGCTGCAGGTCTTCTTGTCGCGCCGCCGGGCCGGAAGAAAGGACTCTCCACAGAAGGCGCAGACCTTGCGTCGCCACAATCCTGTCAGTTCGTCTGCCAGCGTCACCCACATGGCGCCGAGCANNCGGATAGACATGCTCGCGCAAGCCGAGGTTGACCGCGCCGCTGATGAAGTAGTGCAGGGGTTCCCTGAGCTTCTCGTTGCCGCGGTCCAGGGTAAGCCAGCGGGCAAAATCGTCAGGTGCGGACTCCTTGGTCCTGACTGTTCGTTGCACCTTCTGCTGGCCTGGCCAGCGGTAGGTGCAAACGACGGCCGGCGGATCTGTCTGCCAGTGGATGAGCTTGCGCAAAACGGCGCTATCGGCTTCAAGGTAGGCGTCAAGCAGATCAACTACCCCGCGCATGCGGTTGATCTCGCGCACCCAGGTCCGCAGGTGCTCTGCCATGTGAAACGTGGCCAGCGATTCACCTCCCAGCTCAGGGACTGAGTACTCGTGATCTGTCATCACGACGACCTCATCGACTCCCAGACGGCCGTAGCGCGAAGCAAAGGCCTGCGTCTTGGCGAGGGCCTGCTCGTGGTCGCCGGCCGGTAGGGCAGCAAAGAGCCGGTGAAGGTTGCGCTGCGTGGCCAGGGGATCGTAGCTGCGCCCCGGGTAGTCGGAGAGAAACGGGGGACTGGGATCCGCGAGCCAAGGGCCGCTCGGTGCGTCTTTGATATACGCGGGCAGTCTCTCCGGCCGCTCGACGTTGCGGTTGATGAAGGCAAGCTGGATCTCGAAGTCCCGGCGCCAGACGTAGCCTGCATCGGGCACTTTCCAGCGGAAGCCGGCAGCCAACCCCGGACTGCTCGTCGCTGCTTTCTGATGCGACTCCAATTGCGCCCCTGTCACGGAAATGTCACGGATAAGACTAGTCACTAACTGTCTCGCGACGAGATGATACCAGCGCGGCCGCTCAGTGCAAGCGGCAAACCAAGGATCACGGGAGGCGAAGCGGAGAGATGGATAGCCAGACTGCTTGCAAAGACCTGTTGCGGCCACGGTCGCGCGTCACCGCTGAAGAGCTCGAGCTTATGCCGCCCAGCCTCACGCCGGCCGAGGCGATGAGCTGGGCCCGCCTATCGCGTGGCGCGTTTTACTCCGCCCTGAGCTCGGGTGAGATCTCCTCGTGCCGGCTGGGGCACTCGATCCGCATACCTACGCGTCGCTATCTGTTGCAGCTGGGCGTGCTTGAGGAGGGTTGAACGCTCGCATGTGCCCCGATCCTCAGCAGCTCGATCCACAAGCGAGCCTCCACGAGATGAGGCCTTCCACCAGCCTCCTGGAGTCGGCCCTCGCCTACGCCGAGCGCGGCATTCAGGTCATTCCGCTTCACAGTACGGATGCGGGCGGGGCTTGCTCCTGCGGGAAGCTCGACTGTGGCTCGGCCGGCAAGCATCCGCGCACCCCGCACGGCTTTCACGACGCGACCTGTGACAAGGCGGCGATTCGTCAGTGGTGGACGCTGAACCCCGATGCCAATATCGGCGTCGCGACGGGAGCGTCGGGGCTGGTCGTCATCGATGTCGACACCAAGGACGGGCGCCCCGGGCTGTACAACTGGACCACACTTGCCGCGCAAACGAAGGTTGAGCATGGCGTCGATCTGCGCCATACCTGCGCCATCGAGACGCCCTCGGGCGGGCGTCATCTCTACTACCGCGCGGGGGATCATCGCATTGCCTGCAGCGCCGGCAAGCTCGCCGACGGTATCGACGTGCGGGGCCAAGGCGGATATGTCGTCGCGCCGCCATCTGTGATCGGCGGGGTCGCCTACCGCTACATGGATGGCCACGGTCCGGAGCGGCTAGCCGACCTGCCCGGGGTGCTGGCTCAGCGCCTGAGCACGTGTGCGTCTAACACAAACGACTCCGCGTTTTGCGGCGAAGCTGCGATTCCCAAGGGAGAGCGCAACGATCGTCTCTTCCGCGACGCCTGCGCGATGCGCAAGCGCGGTCACACCGAGCAAGAGATTCTGGCTGCCCTGCGCGAGACCAACAAACGCTGCGATCCGCCATTAGCCGACGAAGAGCTGCTCCAGGTCGTGACAAGCGCTATGAAGTACGAGCCCGGACCCGCGAAAGAAGCGAAAGAAGCGCAAGAAGGCACTGGCTCGACCGCCTGTCCGTGGCCTGCGCCTCTGGGTGAAGCGGCCTTCCACGGTCCCCTGGGAGACCTGGTGTGTGCGCTTGAACCCTGCAACGAGGCGGATCCTGCTGCCCTGCTCATCAACAGTCTCGTGGGGTTTGGTTCGCTTGTTGGCGCAGATCCCCACGTCCGGGTCGGCGCCGACTTGCATCCAGGCCGACTGTTCGCCGCCCTGGTCGGCGAGAGCTCCAAAGCGCGCAAAGGGATGAGCTGGGGTCCGATTCGCGACACCTTGACCGAGATCGACGCCACCTGGCGCGAGCGGGTGATGGATGGTATTGCATCGGGCGAAGGGCTGATCTGGGCGGTGCACGATCCCATCAAGAAGCTCGTCCCACGTAAGGGCAAAGGCGAGAAGGGGCTCGTCGAGGAGCTCGTCGATGCCGGCGTCTCAGACAAGCGTCTCTTGATATCCGAAGGCGAGTTCGCTCGCGTTCTCAAGGTCATGGGTCGACCCGACAACACCGTCTCGCCGGTGATGCGCAATGCTTGGGATACCGGCGAGCTGCGCAGCCTGACTAAGACCTCGCCGGCCAAGGCGAGCGGCGCCCACATCTGCGTGATAGGGCACATCACCCGCACCGAGCTGCTCAGCCTGCTCACCTCGACCGAAGCCGGCAACGGCTTCGGGAATCGTTTCCTGTGGGTCTGCGTGAAACGCTCGAAGCGACTGCCTTTTGGCGGCACGCCCAGAACCGAAGACCTTACGCCGATCGTCGCGGACCTGGCAACCGCGCGGCAGTTCGCCTTCACCGTGGAGGAGATCGCCTGGGGCGAGGATGCACGGTTGCTGTGGGAGTCAGTCTACGGCGAGCTCTCCGAGGGCCAGCCCGGATTAGTCGGTGCGCTCACCGCTCGCGCCGAGGCGCAGGTCTTGCGGCTTGCTTTGATCTACGCGCTGGCTGACTGCTCGGAAGTGATCTGTCGCGTGCACCTCGAAGCCGCCCTTGAAGTCTGGCGCTACTGCGAGGAATCAGCCACCTATGTCTTCGGCTCGCGCAGCGGCAACCAGGTCGCTGACACGATTGTCGCCGAACTGCGCAAGCGCGACGCGCCCGTGAGCCGCACCGAGATCAGTGAGCTGTTCAAACACCACAAGTCGGCTGCCCAGATCGACGAAGCCCTGGCGCTGCTGAAATCCCTCGGGCGCGTCTCCTGTGAGATTCAGCAGACCGATGGCAGGCCGCGGGAGGTCTGGCATGCGCTCTAGCACCGACAGCATTTTTCGCTTAGTTCGCTTCTTTCGCAGCTCAGGGAGGGACAATCTATGCCTGATTCACTGACTCGACCGCCCTGGCGCAACCGCATCACCGGTAGCGGGGTTCTCAAGGTCGCAGAGGCGCTTGCTAACCCGCTCAACTTCAGAGTCCACCCGGCCCACCAGCAGGCGGCACTGGAGACCTCCTTAGACAACGTCGGCTGGGTGCAGCAGGTCGTGGTCAACACCAAGACCGGCAACCTGCTCGATGGCCACTTGCGCCTCGCCTTGGCCGAGCAGCGCGGCGAACAGGAGTTGCCTTGTCTCTACGTCGATCTCGATGCCGACGAGGAGCGACTGGTCCTGGCGAGTCTCGACCCGATCGCGGCTATGGCGACGGCCGATCGCGAGAAGCTCGCGGAGCTGCTGGCCTCGATCGAAAGCCAGGACGAGGGCGTGCGTGCGCTCCTTGAGTCGATTGCTCGTCAGGAGCGCCTCGAACTACCCGCGCTGGCCGGCCTGGCCGATCCGGACAGCATCCCTGAGCCTCCCGAGAAGCCGGTGTCGCAGCCTGGCGATCTGTGGCTTCTGGGCGCACACCGGCTCCTGTGTGGCGATTCTACGAGCCCGGCGGACGTCCAGCGC
>PMLH01000381.1 GCA_003159055.1 Myxococcales bacterium | reverse complement strand
CAACGGCCGCCTGTCCGACTTCGAAGAGGTCGTCAGCATCCTCAAGCGCGGCAAGTTCAAGGTGCAGCCCAACGTGCGCGCCTTGGTGGTTCCCGGTTCGGTTCAGGTGCGCAACGACATGCTGGCGCGTNNCTCGATGTGCCTGGCGATGAATCCGGACAAGCTGCAGGGGCGCGAAATCTGCGCCTCGTCCTCGAACCGCAATTTCAAGGGCCGTCAGGGATCGCCGCAGGGACGAACCCTGCTCATGAGCCCGCTCATGGTCGCCGCCGCGGCCGTCACCGGCAAGGTCGCCGACGCTCGCAAAGTCTTTGGGATCAGTTGAAATGGAAACCCTGGGAGGGTTTCCAAACCTTCCCGCGATGGTACGCGGCGAGCACAGCTCGCCGGCTACCCACGCGAACTAAGGAGATCATCATGGAAGACGTCAAACGCAATCTGTTTGCGGGTCGCGCCGTCCCGTTGCGCGGCAACGACATCGACACCGACCGCATCATCCCCGCGCGCTACTTGCGAACCGTCGTGTTCGACGGGCTCGGCGAGCACGCCTTCGAAGACGACCGCGCCCAGCTTGCCGCCAAGGGCGAAAAGCACGCCTTCGACAATCAATCCTATCGGGGAGCCGAGGTACTGCTCGTGAACAAGAACTTCGGCTGCGGTTCGTCGCGCGAACACGCGCCCCAGGCCATCGCACGCTGGGGCATCCAGGTCATCGTGGGCGAAAGCTTCGCCGAGATCTTCCTCGGCAATTGCGTGGCCATCGGCGTGCCTTGCTGCAAGGTCTCGGCCGAGGTCGCCGGGACCTTGATGGCGGCCGTCGAGGCCAACCCACAGGCGACCATCCAGGTGAGCCTGGAGGAAAAGTCGATCACCGCGGACGGCAAGCGCTACGCCTTCGAGCTACCCGACGGCGTTCGGCAGCAGTTCCTGACCGGTCGCTGGGACTCGACGGCCGAGTTGCTGGAAGCCGCCGACCAGGTGCGCGCGCGTGCGGCTTCGGTCGGTTACTTCAATAACTTCGCCTAGGTTGAGACGGTTGAGAGTCGCATTCTGTCTGCAAGACAGCGCTCGTCGCGTCAATGCGGAAACGTGACAGCAACATGGAATCGCGATAGAAACGTTCATGTGTGTTGATGTAGGACAATGGTCCGCGTCATAGACATCTCGCAAGCGACAACTCATCAACCGAAAGAAGGAAACCAACCATGACCCGAACGAGAGTATCCCTGATCTCTACGACAGCAGTTGCATCGCTCTTGGGTGCGGCAGTTCCTGCCTTTGCGCAAGCCCCTATGCCACCTCCCGCCCCGATGATGGCTCCCGCCCCGGTGATGGCTCCCGCCATGGCGCCGCCTCCCATGGTACCCGCGCCAGAGGCCGTCATGCCGGTTGCTCCGATTGTGGCGCCCAAGGCCGCTGACGACATGAGCGGCTCGATGGGCTTCGGCGTCGGCGTCATCGGCGGCACCTCGCTGGTAGTCCCAGATACCGGAAACCTGATGATGAAATACTGGTTGAACGACGCCATGGCGCTTGTGCCTCGGCTGTTCATCACGGCCACGAAGTCCAAGGGTCAGGACATGGCGTGGGCGTTGGCCCCCGCGGTGCTCGCCGACATCACCCTGCTCAAGGGCGCCTCGACTCGCTTCAGCCTTGGCATCGGCTTTGGCTTCCTCTTCGCCAAGAACCGCGCAGCGACCGCGACGGATCCTGGCGTCGAAAACCAGCCGCTCCAGGGCACTCTCGCCGGCGACCCCAAGGCCACGAAGATCGCGGTCTACATTCCGACCACGCTCAACGTCGAGCACTTCTTCACGCGCTGGTTCTCGATGGGCGTCGGCGCTGATTTCAACCTCCTCCAGTACCAGAAGCAGGGCGATCCCTGGAACTTCGCCTTCGAGCTCAGCAACATCCGCTACATGGGCTCGATGTTCTTCTACACCGACTAGTCTCGTCACCATCCTCTGACCGCAAGGGCGTGTTGGCTTCGGCCGGCACGCCCTTTTTGCTTGGGCGGAATCAATCGCGGAGGCAGTCGCCGGGGATGAGCAGTGACGGCCTGCTGGTCGCGACCAGCCACAGCTGGTGGGCGGCGCGAGTGGCGGCGATGTGGAAAAGGTGCCGCGACTCATCGTCGGTGCCGTAGCTGGTGGCATTTGCGTCGAGCAGGACGACGTAGTCGAATTCCAATCCCTTCACCTGCCGCACGTCGGTCACGTCGATGCCGGGACGAAAGGAAAAATCCTGGACCCGCACACGCCGCAGACTCGCCACTTCGGCGCGGCGCAAGCCTTCGAAATAGCGATCCGCCTGCTCGGGGTAGCGTGCCAGCAGCGCAACCGTTGCTCGCGGCTCGCGAACCGCGAGGTCGCGCAAGGCCTCGGCCAGGAAGGCCACCGCAGCACCGACGGCCGAGAAGCGAAATGCCTCGACCGGCGCGCCGGTACGCTTGGCTTCCGCAGGCACATCGATCGGCAGCGGGCCCATCGCGTAGCGGGCCAAGTCGAGAATCTCGCGCGTCGAGCGGTACCCGATCCGCAGCGGCTCGACCGCGACATGCGAAAGCCCCAAATGGCCAAGGACTTCTTTCCAGTCGCCAAAGCCGTTGTCGAGAAAGAGCCGTTGCGCCGTGTCCCCGGCAAGGGTCACCGAGGGCACCTTTGCCGATCGGTCTTTGCGCGCATCGCCAGCGGTCTTCCCAATCAAGGCGGCGAGTCGCATGGGCGAAAGATCCTGCGCTTCGTCCACGAACAGGTGGCACAGGGGATTGTCCGTTCGGCGAACCAGCTGTGAGGCGCGCAGCAAGATCGCCAGATCGTCGACGTCGAGGATCGGTAGGTCGTCCTCGGTGCGCTGGCCATCGATGCCGATCTCGCCGCGCACGTTCTCGTCGTCATCGACTTCGTCGCGCAGGGCCTCGACCCGGCGAACGTGCTCGGGTAGATCGGCATCGACGGTTTTCATCTTCGGGCCGTCTTCTTGGCCAAGCGAGGTCCAGGCTCGAATGTCCTCCAGCTCCTCGCGCCGGGCGCGCTCTCGTTTTTGGCGGCTGGCGCGGGGCTGCTTGCGCTCGGGCGGGGTCTCGCGCGGGTCGCGGCTGACGATGGCGGCCACCCGCGTGACCATGAGGCGGTGCGCCTCGTCGATGTCAGCCGTCGACACGCGCAAAGACGAATGACGCTCGTCGCGCAGCAGCGACAGCAGTAATCCGCGATCGGTCAGTAGATCCGCCCACAACTCCAGCACTGCGTTTCGACCGCGTTTGCCCGCCGGATGCAGCGCTCGGCGTTCGAGCTCGCGCAGCAAGGCGGGGTGACTCTTCACCCGCGAAACCGCCGGCACGACATCGTCGGTGACCGTCGCATGCAGCCACGGGAGCACTCGGCGCAATTCCTTTTCCGCCCATTGCTGGTAGGTGAGCACACTGACCCCAGCCACGCCCAGCGATGGCAGAACTTCCCCGATATACGCCGCAAGCGCCGTCCCCTGCGTGACCACGACCATGCGCTTGGCCGAAAACCGCTCGGGGTAGGCGAAATTCAGATAGGCCAGCCGATGCAGCCCAATGGTGGTCTTGCCGCTGCCAGCCCCCCCTTGAATCACGACCACGCCCGAATGGGGCGAGGTCATGATCTCGAATTGCCGCGGATCGATCAGGGCGGCGATTTCCGGCAAGTGACGGTCGAGCCTTTGTGCCGCTTCCGGGGCTGCGCCAAGCACGCCCCTCGACGGAGATGGGCGAACCGCGGTACGTTCGCCGCCCGCAAGCGCATAGGTCGGCACATCGATCCGCTGCCAAACCTTGCCCGTCTGTGGCGAGGCTGCCTGGCTTCTGCACCACACGCCCTGCGGGCTCGAAACCCTGACCAACTCGCCGTCGACGATGGTCAAAGTCCGGCGGGTGATGACCTCGCCCTCGACTTCGCGATCGCCAAACGTCTCTTGGTAGTCGCTGCCTTCCCCGTAGCAGTAATAGAGCTGGCTGACCGGAGCGTTTCGCCAGTCGACGACGTACACGCGGGACTTCGCATCGGTGAAGCTGGCGCGTCCGACGAACACGTCGCGTTCGATGGTGCCTCGGCCAGGCACCTGTTCGCGCAGTCGCAGATGACCGAAATACGGCGAGCGCGGATCGACGAGAATGCTCTGCTGTTCGGCACGGGTCAGCGCCACCTCCTGCAAACGTTCCATTTGCGCAACCAAGGCCGGCACGTCTTCCAACCGGGCTTCGCCAATTTCGTCGCGCAAGGCGAGCAGCTCGTCATCGAAGCGGCGCCCCGAAGACACCCTCGGCGCCGCTGCCCGCAGCGCCGAGGTCACGCGGTCGAGCAGCCGCTCCTCCTCGGCGGGAATCGTCGCGTCGTCGGCTTCGCAGTCGGTCATGTCCCGTCCGCGCGCGACGCGCGCAGGCGGACTTTTCCCCCCTCTACCGCGACGTCGATGCGCACCCGTTCACACTGCTGCTCCGTGAGGATCCTCGGCAATTGCTTGCCGAGCCGGGCGCGAATCTTTTCCTTGCTCGCCGCCTCGGCCTCGCTTCCAAGCTCTTGGTGGGCGGCAAAGTAGCGCTGGTAGGCGCTTTCGAAATCAGGCTCGCTCAGGCCCGGCAGGGCTGGCGCAGCCGTGCTCGCGTCCGGCGTGGGCGACCGCCGCGCGTGGGCCGGGATCGGCGGTGGCCCGGAGCGCGGTCGAGGTGGCGGCGCACTTGCGACGACTGGGTCTGCCGGACTGGCGGGGTTGGCCAGTGCGGGGGCTGGGTCGTCTGCAGTCGCTTTGACGTCGCCGACTGTCCGCTTCGCGGCCTCGCGCTGCTGGTGTGCAATGAACGCCTTCACCCGGCTCTTGGGGATACCGATGGTGATCGCCTCTTCTTCCGTAAGCACGCCACCCCGCTGGGCCATGTGCCGCTGCGCCCGCGCGATGTCTCGGCGATAGGTGCCCGCCTCGATCTCGCGCATGGTCCGGTTCCAGTACGTGGTGTTAAGCACCCATTTTTGCGACAAGGCCTGAAAGCGAAAGCGCAGTGACGCGTTTGAGATCGGCAGCTGCTGCATCTCGAGCATCATGCGGTTCATGTCGCGCCGGGGACTGTTCGGCGCCATCCGCTCCATGCCCATGAAGTACGCCTCGTACATCGAGCGCAGACGGTCGGTCTTCATCTCCATCTCGGCGATGCGAGCTTCGATGCCCTCGCGGGTGATGTTGAAGGTGAAGGCTCCGGCCTTTTTCACCAGCAAATTCTACGGCCGTTATGTTCCGTGGTCCACCTCGCGCGCGCGCCGCCTTTCAGGCGTGCTAAAGAGGACCATCCATGAGGTCCGCAACCCCTAGCCCGCATCATCTCCGAGATGCCAGAGGGCCACGCATGTGCGGGCTAGAGCGCCGAACGGTTTGAAACCTGAGAGAATCTGATGATCTGCGAAGAGCACTCGGTTCTGGAGTGGCCGCAAGGCGGCCATTTCACCTCGCCCGCGAAGCGGGAGAGGTCGTCCGGCGCAGACGGACGGGT
>PMLH01000079.1 GCA_003159055.1 Myxococcales bacterium | reverse complement strand
ATGTCGACGATGTGCTCGTTGCCGATCTGGTTGACCGACTTGGCTTCAGTAACGAAACGCGAAACGACCTCTGGGTTGCGCGACAGCTCGGGATGGATCGCCTTCATGGCGACTTTGCGACCGATGACCGGATGCTCGGCCAGGTAGACCACACCCATGCCGCCCTCTCCAAGCTTGGCAGTAATCGTGTAGTTACCGATCGTTTGGCCGACCGCGATCATTGGAGGTGCTGCTGAACTATCCACGTTGTGAGGCTAGAAACCGTTGCAATACCTTCGGACATTTTGGGGAACCCGTCAAGCAAGCCCCCGCCACATCAATGCAATGGATTAGACACCGCAGACGGAAAAATCAGCCAAAGATAACCGAACGTCTCGACGCGAGAAGCTCGGCGATCATGTGATCCAGCCTACTACGGATGTTTTCGGCCATTTCCAGGGTTTCCTCCTTCGAGCCAGTTCCGGCTGGGACGACCATCGGTTCCCCGATCTTGATGCTCCACTTGGTCGGCACCGGCAGAAGCCCAAGGGGACCCAGCCACGGGAACGTCGGCGTGATCGGGATATAGGGCAGTCCGAAGGGGCGGGCCAAACGCGTCAGCTTGCCGAGCACGGGATGGGTTTCCTCGGCGCCAACGATGGCCACGGGAATGATCGGGACGTTGGCGGTGCGGGCCAGGCGGACGAATCCGCCACGGCCAAAATGCGTCAGACGGTAGCGCTCGCGATAGAGCTTCCCGCCGCCACGCAGGCCTTCTGGAAACACGCCGACGAGCTCGCCCGCTTTGCAGAGGGCCAGAGCGTTGTCCATCGACGCCCGGACGCCGCCGATGCGCGCGATGACGGGACGAATCCACGACGACTGGAAGGCGAAGTTTGCCACCAGCGGTCGCAGCGGCCGGGCGGCCGGGTGATGGGCGTGGGTCGCGTGCATCAGCATGGCGCCATCGTAGGGCAGGCCACCGGAGTGGTTGGCCACCAGCAGCGCCGATCCGGTCGACGGCACGTTCTCGATGCCGGTCAGGCGAACCCTGAAGTACTTGGCCCACAAAAATTCCAGGACCGGCGCGGTCTTGTTTAGGAGCTCGCGATCGAAGCCGAAGTCCGGCAGCGTGGCCGGGTCAGGCATGGTCTGCCTGACCGCCTCGGCCACTGCGGCGAGCCCTGCTTTAATGGCGGGATCGAACATCGAGCGTGTATCGACAGATTGCCGTTGAAGAGAAAGCCGCCGCTAGCCGGCCTTGGTCAGATGCTCGCGCAGCTTGGCGGTCCAGCCTTCGATGACCTGGGCCAGCGTCGAACCGGCGGGCATCGCGCCGCCGCCTTGGGCCATGTCGGGCCGCCCGCCGCCCTTGCCGCCAAGATCCTTGGCCAGCATGCCGACGATGGTGCCGGCCTGTAGCTTGTCCTGCGCGCCCGGGGTCACGGCGCACACCATGGCGACTTTGCCCTCGGCGACGCCGGCCAGCACCAGCACGCCCGGATCCATGCGCGGGCGCAGCTTGTCGGCGCTTTCACGCATGATCTTCGAATCGGCGACGCCAGCGTCGTGGACCAGGAGGAAATAGCGGCCGACCTGTTCGCGCGCGGCCAGCGGATCACGTCCGCCGCCGGAAGCGATTTGCGCCTTCAGCTTGCCGATCTCCTTCTCGCAGTCGCGCAGCTCGGCGGTCTGTTTGGCCACGCGTGCGGCGACCTCGAAGGTGCCGGCGCGGAAGCTCTCCGCCGCCAAGGCAAGCTCGCCTTCCAGCTTGCGCATGTACTCCATCGCGCCTTGGCCGGTCACGCCTTCCATGCGGCGCACGCCTTGCGCGACACCGGATTCCTCGACGATCTTCACCAGGCCGATGTCACCAGTGCGGCCAGCGTGGGTGCCGCCGCAGAATTCCTTGGATTCGCCCATGGTCAGCACGCGCACGGTGTCGCCGTACTTTTCGCCGAAGAACGCGACCGCGCCCTTCTGCTTGGCTTCCGCAATAGGCAGCACCTCGGTTTCGACGGGCAGGTTGCGCAGGATGTGGTCGTTGGCCAGATCCTCGACCTGGCGGCGCTCGTCGGCGGTCATCGGGGCGACGTGCGAAAAATCGAAGCGCAGGCGATCCGGAGTGACCAAGGAGCCCTTCTGCGCGACGTGGCCACCCAGCACTTTGCGCAGGGCCCAGTGCAGAAGGTGGGTGGCCGAATGGTTGCGGCGGATGGCGTTGCGGCGCTCGACATTGACCGAAAGGTCGACACGATCACCGACGTTGAATGTCCCTTGCGCGACGGTGCCAAGATGGACGGAGAGCGTGGACAGCGGCTTCTTGGTGTCGGTGACGGTGAAGGCGCCCTGGGGGCCCTTCGCGTTGCCGGTGTCGCCGACCTGTCCACCTTGCTCACCGTAGAACGGAGTCTGGCGGCAGACCATGGCAATGGTGCCGGCGTGGCCGGCGGCGATGCTTTGCACTTCCTTGCCGCCTTTGACAAGGGCCACGATCTCGCTTTGCGCCTCGGCGTTTTCATAGCCCGAGAACTTGGTCGCGCCGACGCGGTCGAGGATGGTCTGGAACACGGCCTCGACGGCGACTTCGCCCGAGCCCGAGAATTCAGCGCGATTGCGCTGCTCGTTCATGGCCTTCTCGAAACCGGCCTCGTCGACATCGAGTGCACGGCTGGCGGCGATCACACGGGTCAGATCCATCGGGAATCCGAAGGTATCGTACAACTTGAAGGCCACCGTGCCGGGGATGACCTTGCCCTTGAGCTGCGCGGTTTCGTCGTCGAGGATGCGCATGCCGCGGTCGAGGGTCTCCCTGAAGCGCTTCTCTTCGAGGTCGGTGACTTCCAGGATCATCTTTCGGCGCTCGACTAGCTCGCCGTAGATGTCGCCCAAATCGTCGATGACGTGACCGGCGAGGTGGGCAAGGAAGGGCTTGTCGATGCCTAGCAACCAGCCGTGGTAGATGGCGCGCATCGAGGAGGCGACCGCGCCGGGTGCGTAGTCGGCGGGAACAAAGACTTTTTCGGTCAGCTTTTCGACTTCGCCGATCAGCGGGCGAAGCAAGTCGGTTTCGTAGTTCGAGCGGAA
>PMLH01000032.1 GCA_003159055.1 Myxococcales bacterium | reverse complement strand
CTAGGCACCCAATGGTACCAATCTGGTGTCACGAAGTGGCTCGTATGGTCACGTAACGTCATGCCATTAGGTGCTGGATGAGGATAAAGCGGCTCGAAATCTGTGGGTTCAAGTCCTTCTGCGACAAGACGGTTCTGACGTTCAACGACCCCATTACAGGCGTGGTCGGTCCCAACGGTTGCGGCAAGTCCAACATTGTTGACGCAATTCGCTGGGTCATGGGTGAGCAGTCAGCCAAGCATCTGCGCGGTCGCGCTATGGAAGATATCATCTTCAATGGCTCCGAGTCGCGTGGGCCGGCTGGCCTGGCCGAAGTGTCTCTCACCTTTGATATGGGGGCGCTTGCAAGCGACGCTGCGCCGGGCGGCGTGCCTTGGGGCGCGGTCGGGCCTTCCGATGTCGTCGTGACCCGTCGCCTCTATCGCGGTGGCGAAAGCGAGTACTTGCTCGGCGGTGTGCCTTGTCGCTTGCGCGACATCGTCGAGTTCTTCCTCGGCACAGGCGTCGGTTCGAAGGCCTACGCCATTATCGAGCAGGGGCGCATCGGATTCATTGTTTCGTCGCGCCCGGAAGACCGCCGCGCCCTTATTGATGAGGCGGCCGGCATCACGAAGTACAAAGCCAAGAAGAAGGTGGCGGAACGCAGGATGGAGGCGACTCGACAGCACCTCTTGCGAGTCACCGACATCATCGGTGAGATCGAAACGCGGTTGCGTTCGCTGAAATTGCAGGCGCAAAAGGCGGAGCGGTACAAGCGCTACAAGGCCGAGTTGAAGGATCTCGAGTTGTGCGCGGCCACGCAGAAGCATTTGGGCTGGCTCGCCGAGCAGAAGTACCTCGCGGCTGCTCACACGGATCTGGAAAAGCAGCACGCCGACGAGAGCGCCGCACTGGCGGTTGAAGAGACCGTGGTCGAGGCCGAACGTCTAACAGTGTCGCAGGAACTCGCCGAGATTTCCGTCGCCAAGGACGAGCTTTTCGCCCTCGACAACAAGGCGCAGCTCTTCACCCAGCGCGCCGAGCACTATCAAGATGAGTCGGCCACGTTGCTCGTGCGAGCTGAGCACAGCCGCAGGGAAAGCGAAGGACTGGCGGCGCGTGCGGCCGAGAACGTCGAGGCGCTGTCGGCGATCGAAGGCCAAGTCGCGTTGCTCGACGAAGAAGCCGAGTCGCGGGCCCAGGCTCTTGAGGAGATGGAGAGGACGTCCGCGGAAGCCCGCGGCGAGTTGGCAACGGCGCGGCGGGAGCTGGATCAATCGGTGGCCGGCGTCGCATCGACGCGGACGCGAATCGCTCGACTGGAGTCGGACATCGAATCGGCCCGGGTGCGCGCCGAGGATCTTGCGCACCGGCTGGACGAGCTCCTGCGTGACGAATCGCAGTCGAGCGATCAGATCGAACGGATTGCCACGGAGGTCTCGGACGTCGGCCAGCGGGTGGAGGAGTTGCAGGTGCGGGCGGTGACACTGGCCGAGCGGAAGGCTGAATCCGAGGCGGCGGTCTCGTCGCTGCGGGCGGAAGTCGGTCGCGGCGAAATTGAGCTGGAAACCCTTCGCGAAGAAGCTCACCGTCGGCGCTCGCGGCTCGAGTCGTTGGCCGAGATTCAGAGCCGGTACGAAAGCTTCCAGCGTGGCGTGCGTGCCATCATGCAGAAGGTTCACGAATCGACTGCCGAGACGGGGAGCGATTCCAGCCCGCCGAATCCGACCTGGACCTCGCAGGGCGTGCGCGGTCTGGTCGCCGACATTGTGCAGCCGCCGCCCGAGTTGGAAACGGCGTTGGAAGCCGTGCTGGGCGAGCGCCTCGGGAACATCATCGTCGAGTCGCACGAGGTTGGTGTCGAGGCCATTGATTTCCTTAAGCAGCGCAGCGAGGGGCGGTCGAGCTTCATTCCCGTTTCGTTGCGCTCGATGGGCAACGAGGGTACCGTCATCTACGACGCCAGCGGCGGCGGCACCGTGGAGGCGACCGAGGGTGCCATGACGCTTCCCGTGCCTACGCCGATGATGCTTGCGGAATGGCCGAGAGGGGAGGGCGTGCGCGGTCCGATGCTCGAGCTGATCGGCTTCGACCGCCACTACGATCGTGTGGCGGCGTACTTGCTTGGCGACGTCGTCGTGGTTGAGGATTTGCGCAAAGCCCTTGATCTGTGGCGGCACACCAAGACGCACAAGACCTTGGTCACTCTCGACGGAGAGGTGATCGATCCCCACGGCGTTGTCACCGGCGGCTCGCGCGAGTCGGCGACGGCCGGCGTGCTTTCGCAGAAGCGAGAAATGCGCGAGCTGGAAGAGGTGGTCGCTCGTCTTGATCAGGACTACCAAGCAACCCTTCAGCGACACGTGAGCAACAAGCAGGCGCTCGGCGATGCGGTATCGGGCTTGGACCAGACCGTCTCGGAGATGCGGCGGGACGAGCTCGATCTGGGGGCTCTCAAGAAAGATGCAGACCGTCTTGCGCGCGACCGGACCCAGGCGGAAGCACGGCGGGTTCAGCTTGGGTCTACGGTCGAGAATCTTCGTTCCTCGACGGCTCAGAACCAGCTTCGGTTGGAAGAATCGACCGCCCAGCTGGTGGCCGAACAGGAAGCGGTGGCCGAACGCGAAGCCGCAGCCGAGTCTTTGCGCGACCAGGTCGGGGTGCTGTCGGAAAAAGTCGACAGCTTGATGAGCGAGCTGTCGACCGTCAAGGTGGCGGCTGCGCAGGCTGGCGATCGCAAGCGCATGGCCCGCGATACCATGGACAGGCTGCAGCGAGAGATTTCCGATCACGAGACGCGGCGGCTGCAACTCGACCAGGATGCCTCGGCCGACCTTGCGCGGGCCGAGAGTCTGCGCGTCGAGGCCGAGCAACTTCGTCAGGAAGCCTCGACCTTGCAATCCGATCTGGCCGAGCGCTCACGTGTCTACACCGATCGGCAATCCGCGATCGAAGAACGCAGTGGTGAGCTTGCTCGCCGCGACGCCGAGCTGAAGGCCGCCCGGTCCAACGTGGCGCGACTGACGCAGGAGCTTGGCTCTCTCGACTTGCGCTGCCAGCAAGTGGCTATGCGCCTCGAATCGCTCGATGAACAAATCGTCGAGCGCTACCCCGAGATCGGCAAGGTTTCCACGGTCATCGCCGATTTTCACCTGCGTGACCTTTCCGGCGAGGAGCAGGACAGTCGCATTCGCGAGTTGCGTGGTTTGGTCGAGCGCATGGGCGACATCAACCTGACCGCCATTGAGGAATCCGCGGAGCTGCAGCAGCGCTACGATTTCTTGACTGCGCAGAAGGCGGATCTCGAATCCGCCATGAGTCGGCTCGAAACCGCGATCGACAAGATCAACCGCGCTTCGCGCAAGCGATTTCGCGATGTCTTCGACACCGTCAATGCCAAGTTCCAAGAGGTCTTCCCGCACCTGTTCGGTGGGGGCAAGGCCCACCTGGCCCTGACC
>PMLH01000089.1 GCA_003159055.1 Myxococcales bacterium | reverse complement strand
CCAGATGTGCGACATGCACGTGGGTGGTCTGCTCGGACGCGAATTCGTCGAGCAAGTGGTGCACACCACCAACCAGCTTGCCCCCGACGTGATCGCCATCGTCGGCGATTTGGTCGACGGCAGCATCGAGCAGTTGCGGCCTGCCATTGCCCCCATGGCCGATCTGCGCGCTCGTTGCGGCGTGTTCTTCGTCACCGGCAATCACGAATACTATTCCAGCTCTGGCGCCAAGGCCTGGACGGATGAAATCGACCGCATGGGGATAAGGGTGCTGCGCAACGAGCGCGTGTCCATCGGAACAGCGGACGCGGGTTTCGACCTGGCCGGGGTTCCCGACCACACTGGAAAACGTTTTGCCAGCGAGGGGCCAGTCCAAAACGTTGCCCAGACGATGGCCGGCCGGAATCCATCGCGCGCGGTCGTCCTGCTCGCCCACCAGCCACTCGCGATCCACGAGGCCGCGCGCCACGGCGTCGATTTGCAGCTTTCCGGGCATACCCACGGCGGCCAAATCTGGCCTTGGGGTGCGATGGTGCGACTGCAACAGCCTTTCATTCGTGGACTACACCGTCTGCACGACACGCAAATCTACGTCAGTTGCGGAACCGGATTCTGGGGTCCGCCCATGCGCCTCGGCGCCCCGGCGGAAATCACGGAAATCGTTTTGCGATCGACGGCGAAGCTTCCGAGCTAAGTCAGGGCACGCGCCCCATCTACTTGGGAAGCTTCCGTCAGGTTCGGCTCAGCAGCAGCCTCCGTTCTGCCGATGACCATCGAAACCATGACGCCCAACGATGCCATCCTCGCTCACGTGAATTGGAAGCTCCGCATTCACGCCCTTATTTCGGGGAAGCTCCCCGACAAGCTCGACCCTGCCGTCATCGCACGCGACAACGTTTGCGACCTTGGCAAATGGCTTCACGGCGAGGGCAAGAACCAAATTCCCCAAGCCCGGCATGCAGAGCTGTTTAAGACGCATGCCGAGTTTCATCGCGAAGCCGCGCACATCGTCGGGGAGGTCTACGCGGGACACAACGCCGGCCTCGCCGTGATCGACATGAGCTCTGCTTTCGGCAAGCTGACCACCCGGATCGTCGGGATGCTTTCAAGCCTGGATCTTGGCGGAGTGGCGACGCGCCGCGGGTCTTCGCCATAGCGCGGTCCAGCGGGGCGAGCAGACTTGCGACCGGGGTGCACCAAGCGACGGTTCGTCCGAAGGAAGGCGCGGTTCGTCGGTAGGGGGGCCCGGCGCCTGCCACAGGCCCGTAGGGTGGAGGGCATGCGTCGCCCTCATTTCAGGCGCTTTGTCGATGCTATCCTCCTTGTCGCCGCGTTCCTGACGTTCGCGAGCGGACTGGTTGGCTTCTCGACCGGAGACTCCGCCGGGAGTATCGTGGCCTGAAGGTGTCCGAGCAAGCCTACGCCGTCCACGACTGGAACAAGTTCGTCAAGCCCCAGAAGCTCACGCTGATGATGGCCCGACGCGGGCTGGTCAGCCGTGCGATCGATGGGATCCGTACCGTCGGGTTCCACGATGGTGGCTTCGAGCTCAAGGTCGGTGGAAATCCCCTGGTCGCGCGCGTCGGCTATGCGACAAAACAGAGTTAACGATACCGACCGACCGACCGTCAGGAACGCCGAGAGTCCCTGGCATCTCGCCCTTGCGTTCGGGGCCGTGACCTTCGCTGCCGCCGCCCACTCCCTTCGTGATGCGCACGAGGGCATGCCCTGGCGCCACACAGTCGCTCCCTCTGCCATCATGGTCCTGCAGGCGGCCGCCATGACGCTTGGCTATCGGTGGCTTTGCAACCGGAATGCCGGACGTGTCGTCATGCTGGTTGCCGGCGCTATCGTCTGCACGCTCTTTGGCGCTGTCGCGGTCTGGCTGCACGCCGACCGTTCGATGAACAACCTGCGGGGCTTCCTCCTCGCCATTTCCCTCGGTCTCGGCGTCGGAGGACTGTGGGCACTCGTCTTTCTTCTCCCATCCGTGATCCGCGACGCAAAACTCCGCAGCCTCGCCGCCGATGGCATCCGCCGGGAAGCGGAGCTCGCGCAGCTGCGCTCCAGTCTCCAGCCCCACTTCCTGCTCAACACCCTCCACGCCGTCGCCGCCCTGGTGGTAGACGAACCCCTCGTGGCGCGCCAGCTGCTGGCGGCGCTCGGAGATCTCCTGCGCGACGCCCTCGAACCGGCTCCCGAGATGCGGCCGCTGGAGGCCGACATCCACTGGCTCCGGCGCTACGCCGAGATCTTGGAAGTTCGCCACAGGGGCTCACTCCGTTTCGAATGGTCTATCGCCCCAGAGACAACCGCCGTCCTGCTGCCCAAACTCCTGCTCCAACCGCTGCTCGAAAACGCCGTCAAGCACGGCGTGCTGGCTAGGGATGCGGGGGGCGTGGTCACGGTTCGCACACGCTTTGTCGATAAGTCCCTGCGACTCGTGGTCGAGGACAACGGATCCGGCATGCCGCCCGGGACCAAGGAAGGACTTGGGTTGCGCATCCTTGGCGAACGCATCCACCTCGCTCACCCGAGGGCCAGCCTCGACATCCAGTCATCGTCCGAGGGCACGCGCGCGACGATCGACATCCCTCGTTCGCCGGAGCCCCGTTCGTGATGTCGCAGACCACCCGGCAATCCCGAAAGCCGCGCGCCCTCGTGGTCGAGGACGAATGGGCG
>PMLH01000199.1 GCA_003159055.1 Myxococcales bacterium | reverse complement strand
CAGCTCGGCGTTCTTTTCCAGCGACCGGGCCAAGTTGCCGAACCCGGCCACCGTGAAGCCGATGTCCTGCACGATCTCGCCGCCGGCCTCTTGGATGGCAATGGCGAAGTCGCCGGCCTTGTCGGTGGGCAGCCTGATGCGGGTTCCGGCCGCGGCGATTGCGAACGGTTTGCGCGAAACCTCCACGTCCTTGCGAATCGATTGATAGCGGAAGGTACCGTTTTCCAGGCGCACCAGCGACGAAACGTAGCGACGTTCGGTGACCACGAGCTGCAATTTGTCGACGCCGAGCTTGTCACCGCGCGGGTCGACCGCGACCAGATCGATCGCGCGCTCGGCATCCTTGCTCACGTACTGCAAATCGCCGTCGGCCTTGAATCCGACCAGCCATGGCCGCGGCGAAACCGCGGTCGTGGCTTCCGACGTCACGGATCGCCCGCCCTCGGCTTCGAACCCCTCCGTGACCAAGGTCAGGCGGTAGGTCGCATTGGCGAAACGGTCGAGGCCGAGCGGAATCTTGGCCTGTCCTTCGTCGTCGGTCTGTGCGTCGGGCAGGCTCTGCTCGCTGGGCTCGATGGGCTTTTGCGGATTGTAGAAGCGGAAGTCGCGCAGCTTCGAGAACGACGGCATGCCGGGCGTCAGCACCAGCTTCGCGCGCACGCGGCGGCCGGCCGCTGGCGTGCCGAAGAGATTGGCCAGGCTGACCCGCCCTTCGAGTCCCTTGGGGGCAACCCAGCCCGCGGGATTTTCTTGCGTGAGCTTGCTGTGGATCGCCATCCGGTCAGGCAGAAACTCGCGGACCGTGACCGCGGTGCTGCCGATCTGTCCGTCGGCATGGCCGTCTTTGACCGTGTAGAGCGAGACGGTGTAGTTGCCGGTTGGCGATTCCTCGCGCGTGCGATGCGAGAACTCCTCCAAGCCAGCTGCGCCGAGGTTGAAGCGGTGGCGCTTTACTTCCATGCCCCGTGCATCGTTGACGACCAGTTCGAGCGGCAGACCGGCCAGCTTCTGATTGAGATCGCGGCTGCGCACCAGGGCGCCGATGTGGAATTCGTCGCCCGGCCGGTACATGCCACGATCGGAAAAAAGGTACGCCGACAAACCCTGGCTCTGCTCGGAATCGGTGAGGCCGCCGACGTCGAAGCGGCTCATGTCGAGCTGACGATCGTAGCGGCCGTAGGGCAAGAACGACGTGTCGTGTCCCGAGGAAACCAGGAACATCGACGGCGTCTTTTCCTGGCGCAGGTCGTGCAGCGACGGCAGATGGGCGTGTCCGTCGACGTCGGTCTTTTCGCCGAAGACCGGCTGACCATTGCGACCAATGACCTGCACGTGGGCGCCCGCGACCGGCCGTCCGGTCTGGATCGACTGCACGAAGACGTCGTGCGAGCCGTCGGAGGTTTCCTTGGACAGAATCCCAAGATCGGACACCAGCACCAATCGCGAATCGACTTCGCCCATGGTTTGCTGCGATTCCGGATTCCAGCTTTCGACCTTGACGAAGAACAGCCCCCGCCGCTCGCCGGAGGCCGCGTCGAGGTACTTGCCGAGATCGAGGTCTTCGTAGATGGGCTTTCCCGGCGGCGCGTCCACGCTGCGGGTTTCGACCTGGATTTCAGCCAGATGTTGCTGGGTGACGGGATACTGCAGGCTAGGCTTGGAAAATGATCCGCCGTTGAAATTGAAGACGTGGTGAATCTGGTCAGACAGCACCCGTGCGATTTCGAAGCGCAATCCCGGCACATCGCGCACGAACACCGAAATCTTGCGTTGGCCCGACAGGGCGAGCAGCGATCCGCTGTGCAGCAGCTTCACTTGCCGCGGATAGGCCGGCACCTCAAGAATTCCTTGGAAGTCCTCGCCAAGTAGGTAGCCGCCAAAGGCCTGCACGCCTTTCTTGAGACGTACGTAGATGAAGCGGCCCGGATCGGCGCGCAAGCGAAAGCTGTGGTCGGAGGTATATTCCTTCTCGGCTGGCAGCTGGGTCAGAGCGAGCTTCTTGCCTTTCGCCAGGACCTCCGGATCGACCGACTGCGGATCATTCCAGCGGTAGGCCCCTTTGTGTTTGGTGCTGTCGTGCGGGTTCTTGGTCGGAAGCAGGTGTGCCTCGAAAGCTTTGCCAATGTCCTTCTCGGTCGCAGTCGTCGACAAATGCATCACGAGAATCTGCTCGGGCTCCATGCGCGGGTTGTCGACGATTTCGATCTGGGTCGAGCTGACGCGGAAAAAGTTGTACAGCCCGGGCACGTGGATCTTCTGCTCGATCGGCTTGTCGAAGGCAGGACCGCCCCGCGCCGCTCGGCTTCCTGACGAAAGCCGTAGCTCGACCGTGGCGTCCTTTTGTGGCAGCGCAAACGGCGCCGAATGGACGAAGGCGCGCGCTTGCCACTTGTCGTAGGTCACGTGCGCTTCGAGATCGAAATCCCGCTCTTCCCGGTTGCTGGGCGCGAAATGCATCTTGATGCTTTTCTCGAACGACGGTCCGTCCACCGGATGGCTGAAGCTGAACTCGGACACCACCTTCTTCAGATTGGGGTCCACGGGGTCTTGGTAGAACTCGGCCTGGCGCAGCTTGACCACGAACGGCGCCGTCTCGAATTTGACTTCGTATTTGCTGAGCTTCACGTGGTCAGCGACCAGCCCCTTACGCTCGAACCGAACCGTGAACTTCTGCCCGACCGGCCAGTCTTCGCGCGGCCGGAGCTCAAGCTCGCGGTCGGAAACCCACTTCCAGGTCCCATCAAGCTTGGGCTCGATGGTGATCCCCTTCTTGACCACGGCGCCGACCGCCTTGAGCGGCGCGGCCGAGGCGGTGAAGCGAATTGCGAGCGGGCGCGGCGTCGCCTTCTCACCGATGGGCGTCAGGCCAGGCTCGGTGATGCGCACGTCCACCGTCGCGGGTTTTGGGCGCGTCTTCCACCAGTGCCAGCCGAGGCTCCCGCCGACGCTCGCCCCAGCGACCGCAACGACCAGAAGCGCGGTCTTNNCGGTGCATGGTCGACCTCCGCCGAGCAGTGTAGTGCGGCAGGCCAGCGTAAGAGGGCTATTTTTTTTCGCCGGTCGTCCCCCGCCCGACACCTTTGGCCACGGCTTTCACAGCCGCCAGATGCAGAAACGCGAAGCGCATTCATGCCGACCGGCTTCGCGCTTGTGCGTTTACGAATGCGGGCTAGGAGCCTGTTGCGCATAGCNNTCCGGCCCGGCTGCGCTCCGCCAGGCTCGGTCCGTCTATGCGCAACTGGCTCCTAGTAAACGACGCCGTCCGGGATCGAACAGTCCTCCTGACAGTAGACAATGCCGTCGTCGGAGGGTTGCTGGTCCTTGTCGAGCTTCTTGCCATTCTTGTCGCCGAGGTCGCACTCTTCGTGTGGGTCGACGATGGCGTCGCCGCAGAAGTGGGGCTTCATGCAACCGATGGTGCACCCGTCTCTGCCGAGGTCGGTGTTGCCGTTGTCTTTGCCGAGGTCGCA
>PMLH01000109.1 GCA_003159055.1 Myxococcales bacterium | reverse complement strand
GCCGGAGACGTTGAAGACGTAGCGTTCACCGGAGCGGCCGAAGCGGACAACCACGGGCGTGCCGAGCTTGTCGGCATCGAACATGGAAATCGGCAGTGCGGTCGAGTGCGACACAGAGGTTGTTGATGTCGACGAGGTTGTTCACGACGGGCAAACCCTGGTCGCACGCGACCGCGTGGAGAAACTCGGACGCTGGTTTTCCTCGACCAGAGGGCTTGTAGCCACCCACGCGCAGGACATCGCGGATGGCGACACGTACGGCATCCGGAAATGCGGTGGGATCACGTCGCACGCGCTCGGCAGTCACGCTCATGCGTTCGAGAAGATCGGGAGGGGACGGCTCGCAGCGCACATGGCCTGCTGAGACGGCAGCTAGTCGCAGAGTCGGATGGTCGATGGAGAAACGAATCACCTCGACAGTCTACCTGGGCTACCGGATCGAGCACAGCACCGTGGGCGTGGCCTGTGGACGTGGCCGACGGATTCGACTGCCTGGATCTCACGGCCGGTCGGTCCTCGGCCGACGGTTATCCTTGAGTATGGAAAACAAAACACCCCAGGATGTTTCGACGACAACCGAAACGGTCCGCACCCCGGCGTGCAAGCGAATCGCAAAGATCGTCACCGACCACGAAACCGGGGTGAAGTCGGCATACGACGAACTTGGCACCTTAATGGCGAGGTACAACCCTCGCGCGGATATCACCTATGACCACCAGGGGCGAGCGGTGAGCAGGGGAAACAGCCTCATCGCGATGGCCCTCGATTGCGTCGGCAGAACCGCTGCAAATTCGCCACCGCGCGGGTAGAGCCGGGAGCCCCGAGCCAGCCTACCCATGGTCTTCGGCCTCGTCCTCCGTCGTTATTTTTGAGTATGGAAAATCAAAGACCTCCGAACACATTGAAGACCGAAAGAATTCTCACCCCCGCTGGGAAGCCAGTCGCGACGATTAGGACCAACACGAGATCGGGCGTGCAAACCGGCTACGACAACCTCGGGAGCTACAAGGGGAAGTTCGATCCACGAAGGAACCTCACGCTCGACCACAAGGGAAGGCAGGTTTCGAGGGGCAACAGCCTGCCTGCGGTCATCGTCGACTGCATCTGCCACAAGGGCGTCGGCAGCGTCTGTCACCCGGTGGCGGTTATCCAGTCGTCCTATCGCCCCGCGTATCGCCCAGTCCCGTCGAACCCGTCCTCGTATATTCCACGCGGGCCTTGGAGGCGGCGAGACCTCACGCGCGCAGATCTTCAAGACGCTGGTGCATGAAATTGCCCACGCGCTCCTTCACGGCAGCGAGGACCACCACGCACGCAGCGCGATGGAAGTCGAGGCGGAGTCGACCGCGTTCGTCGTCTGCCAAGTTCTTGGACTCGAAACCGGAACCTACTCGTTCCCCTACGTTGCAAGTTGGGCCAGCGAAGAAAAGGCCGAAACCATGGTTCTGAAGTCGGGCCAGCGGATTGTTCGCGCAACGAACACCATCCTCGACGCCCTCATTGGAAACAGTGACAGGCTTGAAGACCAAGCGAAGGGGGCGGCGTAGTGACCACCTCCGGGGAAAAGCTCAAGCGGGTGGCGCTGTACGCACGTGTGTCCACCACCGACCAACATCCGGGAATGCAGGTCGACGAACTCCGCCGCGTTTGTGGCCAGCGGGGCTGGGAGATCGCCGGCGAGTACGTCGATGCCGGATATTCGGGTTCCAAGGATCGCCGTCCCGAACTCGACCGCCTCATGGGGGACGTTCACCGGGGCATGGTTGGGATCGTCCTCGTGTGGCGGTTCGACCGATTCGCCAGATCCGTTCGCCACCTGGTTTCAGCCCTGGAGGACTTCCGTGCCCGGTCCGTCGATTTCATCTCTGTCATGGACGGGATCGACACCTGCACGCCCGCTGGTCGGTTTACGTTCCACGTCGTCGCAGCCGTCGCCGAACTGGAGCGCGAGCTGATCAGGGAGAGAACACGCGCGGGGATTGCAGCTGCAAGACGCAGAGGCGCCCATGTCGGTCGTCCTCGGGCGAAGATCGACCTCATCCGTGCGAAAGCCTTGATGGCGTCGGGGAAGTCGTTCCGACAGGCTGCGAGGGACTTGGGTATCGGAACTGCAACCCTGCATCGAGCCCTGCGAAACCGGGGCGACGACGTTTCGGGACCGTCGGAGGAAGACGGGGCCCCAAACCTAGAAACCGCAGGGGCGGCCGCGTGAGATCTACCGTGGTCAAGAACGGTTGGCGGACTGCTACCAAAGGTGTGGTTGAGGTGGGCTTTGATCAGCGTGCTGGACAAGGTGGGTATCAAGAAACGGGTCAGCACGCATGGGCTTAGGAGGACGTTTAACAACCTATCGCGTCAGGTGGCTGGGGAGATCGTCACCCGCAGCATCACCGGACACGTTACCTCCGCGATGACCGAGCACTACAGCCACGTCGGGAGCCAAGAGAAGATGGCCGCAGCAGACAACATCGTCCGCATGGTGATGGGAACCAACGCGGAGGAGAAGAATGGGGGATCAGGTGGGGGATCAGAAGCGAGCCGACCCGATGACACCAGATCCGTTGGACCTAACTTACCGAATTGATTCGTGTGCGGGAAGGGGGACTCG
>PMLH01000070.1 GCA_003159055.1 Myxococcales bacterium | reverse complement strand
GGTGGCCGGTCTGCAAGCTCACCCGGGCGAAGTCTCCGTGGTGCTTTCGAGGACCACGTCCGAAGCTGCCTTGTCCTCGCGCAGGCCGAGGAAGATGGAATGGCGAAGCAGACCGTCCTGGGTGAATCCCGAGAAGGTCACTTCGGCCACCAGCTCGGGCTTGACCCAATGGACTCCCCGGGCCTCGGGGCCGGTCGGTGGTTGCACGAGGACGGGCTGCCGGTCGCACAGCGGGACGAGCCTGCGGTGAAGGTCGCGCAGGGAACGCTCGGAGAAGCCCGTGCCGACCCGTCCGCGATACACAAGCGCACCGCCCGAATACGTGGCGAGCAGCAGCGCCCCGAGGAGAGTGCGCGAGCCTTTCGGATCGGTGAAGCCAACCACGACCAGCTCTTGCCGCTGGCTGCACTTCAGCTTCAACCAGGTCCGACTGCGTCCCGAGCGATAGGGGGCGTTCTGTCGTTTCGAGACAATGCCTTCCAGTCCCATGCGCGCCGCCTGCGCAAAGAAGGCCGGACCTTGGCCCACCACGTGGTCGCTCAGACGGATCGTGCTCGCGAAGGGCGAAGGGACTTTGGCAAGCAGCTCGGCCAGCAGCGCTTTTCGCTCAGCAAGGCCGCCCCCGCGCAAATCCACGCCGTCGAGGTACAACAAATCGAAGGCGAAGTAGACCAGGCGGACGGTGCCGGCTGGCGCACCGCCGAGGGCGTCCTGCAGGCGTTGAAAGCTGCTTATGCCGCGCTCGTCGAGGGATACCAGCTCGCCGTCCAGCAAGGCCGCCTTGGCCGGGATGGCTCGCAGCGCCTGCGCCAGGGAAGGGATTCGGTCCGTCCAGTCGTTTCCTCTACGCGTGTGCAGGGTCACCCTGCCCCCATCGACGCTGGCCAGGATGCGATAGCCATCGAATTTGATCTCGTGCAACCAGTCTTCGCCGGCCGGAGGCGTGACCGCGAGCGAGGGGAGCTCGGGCTCGACCCCCTTGGGCATGGGTGCTTCGGCCGCACCGGCCATGTGCACAGTGGCCTTGCTTCTGTTTGCATTCTTCAATGGCGCGCGAGTCATGGTCGACGTCTCACGCATGCACGCGCTCGAGCGCGGCACGCGCGGCCTTGATTTTGGCGGCGGTCAAGCGCTGGCGGATCTTGCTGAAGTCCGCCCACGCATCCTGCGCCTGGAACCAGGTGGCGACATTGCCGACGTGAAAGGCCTCATTGCGAGTCGCGAATCCAAGCTGGTCCCACGCCACGGGCACGGACACCGTCGCGGCTGGATTTGCGCGCGACGAAAACACGCTGACCGAGGTCGCGCCCCGACGGTTGCGGAGGTAGTCGACGAAGATCTTGCTGGTCCGGGGCGCCTTGGCGAGCCCGGCCGAGAAGCGCGCGGGCTCGTAACGTGCCAGCGCTTGGGCCATCACCCGTGAAAACTCGAGCGTCTCCGCCCAGGTCGCGGCGGGCGTCAGGGGAACCACGACGTGCAGCCCCTTGCCTCCGGTGGTCTTGACGAAGCTTGCCAGGTCGAGGGTTTCGAGCACGTCGCGCACCCGCTTGGCACCGTCGACGATGTCCGACCACGGAACCTCTGGCCCGGGATCCAAGTCGAAGACGACGCGGTCGGGCCGCTCAAGGTCGCGCGTCCGCGCATTCCAGGGGTGGATCTCGAGGACATTCATCTGGGCCAGGGCGACCAGGCCCGGAAGATCGTCGACGACCATCGCCGTGCCGGCCCCGGTCCCGCCGGTGATTTCGAATTGCCTGAGCTCGCGCGGCGCCCAGTCGCCTGCGTGACGGACGAAGAATCTCTGGCCGCCGACGCCATTGGGGGCGCGCACGAGCGTCAAGGGACGATCCACGAGGAAGGGCAACATCCGCTCGCCGATGCGCTCGTAGAAACGGGCGAGGTCGAGCTTGGTGACCCCGACGTCGGGATAAAGCATCCGTGTCGGGTGGGTCAACTTCACACCCGCGATGCGCGACTGTCCCGACTCCCGCGACGCCGATGGGACGGCCGCCTCTGCGCGCTCGGTCGCACCCTTGGTCGGGCAGCGAACGATCCGCCATGCGCCCGCGGGCGGCGGATAGCGGCTGCTCGCCTTCTTGGACACGATCCCCGATGCACCGAGAGCGCGGGCGTGGGCGAAGATCTCACGGCCGCGCCCCACAACATGGTCGGCGAAACGAAGCCCTCCGTCTGCCTTGGCAAGCAAGGAAGACAGCATGGCCTTGCGTTCACCAAGCGGTGACCGGGTCAGGTCGTGGCCGTCAAGATAGAGCAGATCGATCGCGTACAGGGTGTCGGCCGGGCGGTCCGATCCTGAGTGTCCATCCGGCCCCAAGGACGTCGCGACGCCGTCGAGGATGAGCTGGCGGGCCGGTAGCGTACGAAGCAGGCCAACCACGCCTGCAAGCGCTGCCGTGCGGTCGCGACCGTCTACGCCGAGCAATTGAACCCGGCCGCCGTCCACACGGACCACGACCCGCTCGCCCACGATCTCGATCTCGTGTAGCCAGTCGTCCCCGCTCGGCACGATGCGCGCGCGCCTGGCTTGCGGCGGCCGGACCCATGCCGGCAGCGGCGCCGCCTTTGCGCCCGAAATGCCGCCAGGGTCGGCGCCTCCTCGGTTCGAATGCCAGACCCGGTCTGAGGCCGCAGCGATCGCGTCTAGGTCGCGCCCTGTGACCACACTCTCGGGACGGGCAAGGGTCACGTTCCATTCGGCTTCCGGCCGCGCGTGCTCGTCACGATCCTTGACCAAGAGCCAGCTACGATCGTCGCGGCCGCGTGGCTTCAGCCGCACCAGAGCCCAGCGGCCCCGCAACTTCTCGCCGACGAGCTCGAACTTGAGGTGGCCGGTTGACAAGCCCACCACCGGATCGAACAGCGGATTCCAGATGCCCTTGTCCCAGAGTAGTACCGTGCCGCCGCCATATTGACCGGCCGGGATGATGCCTTCAAACCCTCCGTAGTCGATGGGATGATCCTCGACCGCAACGGCCAGGCGCTTCGCGGCGGGATCGAAGCTCGGGCCCTTGGGGACAGACCAGCTCTTGAGAACGCCGTCGAGCTCAAGACGAAAGTCGTAGTGTAATCGGCGCGCAGCGTGCTTTTGCACGACGAAGCTGCGGCCCGTGGTGGTTGCGCCCACGCGGGCTGGGGGTTCGGCCGTGAGCTTGAAGTCCCGCTTCCGCGCGTACTCACCGAGGCCCATGGATTTCCCTTCCACTTCCCCCTGCGACATGACGAACCGGAGCTTTCGTGTCAGAACCAATCAGATGGAGAAGTGGATCGGAACCAGCGGCTTTAGCTACCCCGCGTGGCGGGGGAGCTTCTACCCGGAGAAGATGCCGCCCGCGCAGATGCTCGCGTACTACGCCCAGCGCCTCAGCACAGTCGAAATCAACAACACCTTCTATCGCATGCCCAAGGCCGAGCTGCTGGCGACGTGGGCGGCAACAGTGCCCGCCACATTTCGATTCGCTCCCAAGGCGCCGCAGTTGATTACTCACCGGCAAAGATTGGCGGGCTCCGCCGACTCCCTCGCCTATTTCCTGAATGCGCTGTCGTCGTTCGGCGAGAAGCTGGGCCCGATTCTTTTCCAGCTGCCACCGTTTTTGCGCAAGGATGTCCCGCGCCTCGTCGATTTTCTCGCGCTCTTGCCCCGCGAAACCCGTGCCGCCTTCGAGTTTCGCCATGCCTCCTGGTTCGACGATGCTGTCTACGAGGTGCTCCGCACACAGGGCGCGGCCCTTTGCATCGCTGATGCCGAGGAGCTGGCGACGCCGCTCGTCGCCACGACGACGTGGGGCTATCTGCGCTTGCGCCGCACTGACTACGACGAGGCCGCGCTCGACGCATGGGCCGAAAAGGTCGCGGGCCTGGCGCCCGCGTGGACCGCCGCGTTCGTCTATTTCAAACACGAGGACGCGGGACTCGGCCCGAAGCTCGCGGCGCAATTCGTGGAGAAGCTTGCCCAAGGCTGATTGGATGTCGACCGGGCATTGACGTCACGAGTTGCGCGACCGCCGCATAGCGCAAAGCGTCACCAAAGAAGACACCTTTCGTCTTTTTTTTGTGCATCCGCTGCATTTGGTGACCAGAATTTGCTGCATGGCGCGCGCAATCTCGACCGGAACGATTTCTTTCGGGCTGGTATCGATTCCAGTCAAGCTGTACTCCGCGACCCAGTCGTCCACGGGGGTTTCGTTCAACCTCTTGCACGGCAAGTGTGGCTCGCGACTCAAGCAACAATACGTTTGTCCCGTCGACAACGAGGTCGTCTCGCGCGACGACATGGTGAAGGGCTACGAGTTCGCAAAAGATCAGTACGTCACCTTCACGCCCGACGAGCTGAAGGCGCTGGAGGAAAAGGCCACCCAATCCATCGACATCGCCCAGTTCGTTCCGCTTGAGAGCGTTGATCCCCTGTACTACGAAAAGGCGTACTACCTCGGGCCCGAGAAGGGCGGCGAGAAGGCCTATCGGCTGCTGGCCACCGTGATGCGGGAAGCGAATCGTGCCGCCGTGGCCCGCTATGCGGCGAGGGGCAAACAGTACATCGTCATGCTTCGTGTATCCGACGATGCTCAGGGCGGGATCGGCATTGTCATGCAGACCTTGCTCTACGCCGACGAGGTTCGTCCTTTCTCCGAGGTTCCCATTCCCGATGCCGAGGTGAAGGAAGCCGAGGTCAAGCTTGCCAAACAACTGGTCGAGCAGATTACCGCCGAGACCTTCAACCCGGCCGACTACGAAGACGATGTTCGAAAGCGGATCCAGGCCGACATCGAACGTAAGATCGCGGGCAAAGAGATTGCGTCCGCGCCAGCCGCGCCCGAAGCCGGGCGCGTGATCGATCTGATGGAGGCCTTGAAGGCCAGCCTGGGAGAGGGCCGCCAGCCTGCCAAGGCACCTCGTGGGAGCGAGAACGCCACGCCCATCTC
>PMLH01000200.1 GCA_003159055.1 Myxococcales bacterium | reverse complement strand
TTGACGTAGGTGCCGTTCGTGCTGCGCAGATCTTCGACCACCAGCTCATTGCCGCGAAGCAAGAGCCGACAGTGGTGTTTCGATACGTTGCCCTTGGGCAGGACGATATCGTTTCCGCGAACCCGGCCGACAGTGATTTCGTCCTTGTCGAAACTCAGCTCGTTGGTGGATCCACCTTTCTCGGTCAGCGACAGGTTCACCATGGCGGAACGCTAAGCAAAAACCGTCGCGTTGTCTACTTTGCAAAGGAGACGTTTTCGGGCAAGTGCCAACCGGCACCGCGTGCGGAGGTTGGCGGCCCAGTCGGCAGCCGAGCATCGCAGGGGCTTAGGAACACCTTCAGCGCTCCCATCGCAGCGGGCCCAAATGTCCGGCCGAGCCTTTTCCTGGCGGGCCATCTGTGGTGCAATAGGCGCCACGCCAACCGGAACGTCCCAAGACCCGAAACACGACAAGGAGATCTTGATGCTCAACATGCGAACCTCCGCCGTCGCAATGGCCCTTCTTCCGCTCTTTCTTCTTGCGCCTTTTGCGATGGCGGAGAGTGAACCGGGAAAGCCAAAGTACTACTTTAAGATCACCAACATACAGGCTGAAGATAAGAAGATTATTCCGCTTGCTTCTGAGTTGCTAAAGGCCGAGGTTGCAAGCCGCCCCGAGTTCACCTCCGACATCGGCACGGCCGAGAGCGAGGACGCGCAGATCGCCGAGATCCGTAGGCAGGGAATGCAGGGATACCAAGTGTCGATGCGGATCGAGAGCTTCAAGAAGGAAATCAAGCCGCCGGCGCCTGGCCAGCGCGACCAGCAGATGGCCATTTCCGTGAAGCTCACGGTTTTTGGACACACCATTCCAGGCAACAAGATGCTATTCACGGGCGATGGGGACGCCTCGCTGGTTGGCGACTTTTCCGAGCGTCTCAAGGACAAAGAAGAAGAGCGCTTCAGCCGGACGGCTCTCGCGAGCGCGATCAAGCAGGCCGTGTCCACGGCGGTCGCCAAACTGACCAATGCAACGCTCGGGGACGGCGGCCCATCCAAGGCCCCAAGAGGCAAAGGCAAGAAGAAGAGGTAGTTACTCGATGCGTAGACAGTTATTTTTCTCAACGATTTCGGTTCTGTTGGCGGTCGGCGCGAGCACGGCGTGTAGGAAAAGCGCCCCGCCCGTGCCCCCTGTCGCGGCAGCGAAATCCGCGGAAGCGCCAGTCACGATGAGCAAGGACAGCCCGCTGCTCTACACCTACGTCGAACCGAAGGGCACCTTCGCCACCACGGACAAGGCCGAGAACGTGCCCGAGAACGCACGCAGGCTGGTGCGGGTCGTTGACCCGTCAAAGCCGACGCCAGACCGGCAGGACACAACCAAGGTCTACGCGATTGATTTGGGAGAGCTCCTCAGTGCCGGAAAGGCGCAGGCGCGTTTGCTTTCCCGCGAGGCGTTCGAAACCGGGGCGCTGGCGCAGCTGCCGCCCGGCGAGTCCAGCCCCATGGCGGGGCCGCATGGGCCGCCGCTTGCCGATGAGCTTGCGCCTGGGGTCGATGCTGGCCCAGTGGTTCCCGGTGCGGCTCCTGTCGTGATTCTGTACGGGACGCCCTGGTGTGGCGCCTGCAAGGCGGCCAAGCAGTACCTGGCGTCGAAGCACGTTCCGTTCGCGTACAAGGACATCGAAAACGACGCGGCCGCGGCGCGCGAGCTGCAGGCCAAAGCCGCACGCATGGGAATCCCGACCGACCGCGTGCCCATTCTGGATGTCCGAGGCCGATTGCTCCTAGGTTTCGACCGCGCGCGGCTGGATGCGATGCTCGGCGAAGCGACCTAACCCTCAAAGGAACTACTTGCGAGACCAGTCGTGACATGGCTAGCTTCGCCTGCCATGGAAATCGGACCGCTTCGCGAACGCGCCAACAAGCTTTCTGGCCGCCTGGAGATCCTCCGGGGGCATCTTTGACATCGCCGGCAAGAAATCTCGCATAGGCGAGCTCGATGTCGAGGCTAGCCAACCCGACTTCTGGCTCGTGAACGAAAAGGCACAGACGACGCTGCGTGAGCAGGCGCGCCTAAAGGCCGCGGTCGACGCGTTCGAGACGCAGATCAAGGCCTTGGAAGACGCGCGCGTGCTGATCGACATGGCCGACGAGGCCAAGGACGAACCCACGGCGGTTGAAGCCTCGTCCACGCTGTCCGGGGCCGAGGAGGCCGTCAGCAAGATGGAATTTGCGCGCATGCTGTCCGGGCCCTACGACCAGCAAGGCGCGCTGCTCTCCATCAACGCCGGGGCGGGCGGCACCGAATCGCAGGACTGGGCCGAGATGCTTCAGCGCATGTACATGCGCTGGTGCGTACGGCGCGGCTACAAATGCGAAATCCTCGATTTGCAGCCAGGCGATGAGGCCGGCATCAAGAGCGTCACGCTGGGGATCACGGGCGAATGGGCCTACGGCTATCTGCGCGCGGAAAACGGCGTGCATCGCCTGGTGCGCATTTCACCCTTCGATTCGCAGGCGCGGCGCCACACCTCGTTCGCCAGCGTGTTCATCTATCCGGACATCGACGAGACCATCAAGCTCGATATCGATGAGAAGGACCTGCGCATCGACGTTATGCGTTCGGGCGGCGCTGGCGGCCAGCACGTCAACAAGACCGAATCCGCGGTGCGGATCACCCACATCCCGACCGGTATCGCCGTTCACTGCCAACAGGAACGCTCGCAGCACAAGAACCGCTCGACCGCGATGCGCATCCTGCGTTCCAAGATCCTCGAAGTCGAGGAGAAGAAGCAGGCAGAAAAGATGGGCGGTCTGCACGCACAGAAGAAGGCCATCGAATGGGGC
>PMLH01000479.1:512-5576 GCA_003159055.1 Myxococcales bacterium | reverse complement strand
GCGAGCGGAGCGGAGTCTGCGACCTACAGATTCAGCGGCAACGAGCCGAGCAGGACGGTCGACATCGATCTCTCGCGGCTGGATGGTCGCGACCTCGTCGTGCGCTTCCACTTTCCAGATGCTGTGAGCCCAAGCAGCCTCGGCATTAGCGACGATCATCGTCGTCTTGCAGTGGGGTTCGCTTCAGTTGAGTTTCGTCCGTGATCCGTCGCATGAGTCCACCCATGAGCGCGCACCACGCGTCTCAAAGGGGACATTTCTACTTGGCTAGAAGCGGACATTTTCATGTGGCTGCTACATGTGAATGTCCGATAACAGATATTATGTCAACTTCGCGTCGTGCCGAAGACAAACCTTTCGGTCCGTTGGAAGTTCCCTGTCCTGCCCGGAGCCGACAGCTAGCCTTGCTTATGGATTCAGGCTGCGAGTCTTCTCCTGCTGGAGCTCGCGCAACTGTTCGGCCGCCTGCTCCAGCGCCGGTGAACGAGACGGTTCGGCCGAGATGGCTGCAAGCGCTCTTTCCAAAACCTCGTTGTCCTTCGCCACGCGGGCCCGAATCGCATCGTACATTTCGCAGAAGGCGGCGTGGAAAGCGCGCAGTTGGTCGCCCTTCCGCAGTCTGCCGGAATGCGCTGGCAGCGTGTTGTCGCGGATTCGCCCGAGCCATGAGCTGATGTTGTGCAAAGGCCCCGCGATCTTGTGGGTCATCCAGATGCCGGCAGCGGCTACCGTGAAGACCAGAAACACTCCGAACGCCACGATCCACCAAAGCACCACCCGGTCGTTGGCCCGGAACTGCGCCTGCAGCTCCTGCGCGACGCTTGCGTCGACCGACGCGGTCATCATGACGACCCGAGTGGTCTCCTGCGTGGCCGTGTAGATTCGGTACCCCAGAAACGCGGTCAAGAACACCGCGACGGCCAGAATGAACACCGTGTAGCGAAGTTGCAGACTGGCATCGAGCAAATAGTTGCGCAGCTTTCGTTTGTGCTGCGGCGAATGGTTGGACGTCGTCATCGATATGCTCCTCCTATGCCGCAATCCATCGGTTTCTAGCCTCCCTGAGATTTGAAATATCCGACAAGGCTGTCGCCCAACTGCCCTGCGGACGCTTCAATGCAGTTCCTTTTGGCATTCTGTCTGTCGCGATCGCGGCCGCCACCCTGGACGGCGGCCCCTGCGCTCGTCCAAAGAATGACGCTTCTCGCTGGCCAACGAGCCACCATGACTTTGACTTCACAGCTGGTCTCGATCGCCGAGCCAGATGGCGCTTCGTCCAGCTTCAGGACGTTCCCATCCACCAAGAAAGCCGGTCGGCCCCCTTTCCCCAGGTTCTTCTCCTCCGCACCTTCCGTCACGACCACATGGGGAAGCTGCTCCAGCACCTGTCGTAGGTTGCTTCGCAGCAACGCCAGCAAGTCCGCGTCTGCGGCTTTGCTTCCGCCGGTAAACGGACCAAACTTCAAGTAAAGCTTTCGATCTTTCATGTCTGGTTCGGGTGGTCTTCCTGGCGGGGCCGACGCCAGCGCCTTTTCAATCTGGCCGCGCACAAAGCTGTCGGGTTCGTGGGCCAGAAGTCCTTTGAGCGCCGCGGTCGCCTTGTCCCCGCCCAGCTTGCCAAGCGATTGCGCTGCCATGGCCCGCACGGTCTTGTTGTCATCGCCCAGCGCTTTCACCAACGGATCGACCCCGGCCGGGTCTCCCAGCTTGCCAAACAGCAGCGCCGCCTGGGTCCGCACCTTGTAGCTGGAATCGTTGAGCAGCGCGCGTGCCAAGTCGTCGACCTTGCCTGCGGCCATGGCCGGGCTTGCGCTCCCGATCCAAAGGACTGCCGCTAGGGCCGCCACGACAGCGAGGACGCGGCCCGGGCGGGTCATTCGGGTGAACGATGCTCCCTGAGCGCCCAGTGCGAAGGAAACTCAATGACGAACGCAGAACCGGCGCCCGGCGTGTCGTCGACCCAGGTCGAGCCGTGGTGAACTTCGACGATGACCCTGGCCAGGGCAAGACCTGCCTTGTGCGCGACCCGCGTCGCCTTGTCTTTCACCGAATCCGAATAGGGATCGAAGATGGTCTTTCGCATGCCCTCCGGGATCTGGTGCTTGTCGCCGTAGATCCGCATTCGCGCCACACCCGACTCGGACGAGACGTGCAAGAAGCACTTCTGGTTCTCGGATTGACGGAGCACATGGCTCGCCAGGATCGCGACAGCTTCCTTCATGTAATTCGCGTCCCCATTGATGGGCAGCGAATAGGTCTCGCTGTCGACAATGATTCGCTTTCCGTCGCTCGTCGCCGCGTGCCCCAAGCTTGCACAAACCGCGTCGCAAACCTCGGACAGATTAACCTTCCCCGGCTTGAGGACCACGTCGCCGGCCTCGAAGCGCTCGAATTCAAGAACCGTGCGCAGATTGCGAACCATCTCACGGAAGGTTCCTCGGGTTTCCTCAACGCATTCGTCGAAGTCCAGGCGCGTTGTCCCGTCGCGTTCCGACGAGCGCTGGGCGATGTACTCGAAATTGGCTTGGATGGCGCCAAGCAGGTTCTGAATGTCGTGGATGAGACCACGCACCCAGCGCCGCTTTTCGGTGATGGCGCTGCTTTGCGCCTGCCGCCGGCCGTCGAGCTTGCGAAAAATCGCCTGCGAGCGAAGAAGTGCCCAAAGTCGCGCCCGTCGCTCTTCCCTGCTGGTCGACGGCGAAAACATGGCATCGGCCCCGGCGGCCGTGGCATCCAGGCGCAGAAGCTCGCTCTGCTTGTTGTGAGAAAAGAGAATGATCGGCAAGAAGTGCGTACGCGTGTTCGCCTTCAGCCGCGCGCAAAGGTCGACGCCGCCAGCATTCGAGATGTGCTCGTCGATGAGGACCACGTTCGGACGATGAAGGAGCGCTTCTTCGAAACCGCCGTCGATGGAGTTGACCACCTGAACGTTGATCCCTTCCGAGCGCAGGAAGTCCACCAAAGGACGGGCGGCCGCGCGATCCGAAGCGACAACCAAGCCCTCCACTTCACCAGGGGTCGCAGCGACTTCGTTTCGCGTCGTACGTTCGTTTGGGAGCATTCGCCGCGCAAATCCTTGCTAAGAGCACCGTAACAGAGGCGAGCAATTCTTTCAATGCAGTTGGCCCACTTCACTCGATCTTTCGGCCAGTTGAGACACCAGCAGCACGAAATTCCAATGGTATGTCTATGTAGGTAATTTGACTTCATATCATCACATATCTTACCATGTGTGCATGAGAAGAAGCCCGTCAGCACTCGAGTCGACCACGCTCAACCCCGAGAAGCGCCAGCACCTCCGCTTCGACAAGGTGTTCCCGGTCCGCGTGGAATCCGTCCTTTTCGGCGAGCTCCCCGGCGTTGCGCGAAATGTCTCCGCCGGAGGTATCTTCATTGAAATGCGCGATCCCCTGCCCCTCGGCGCCCGCGTACGCATCTCGTTTCTCAACCCTGAAGAGACGGCGGAAATCGTCGCGGTCGGCGAGGTCAAGAATCACTACTTCGTGAACTACGTGCAAGGTGGCGCCACACGCTCGGTCTCCGGCATGGCGGTTCGGTTCGAGGGCTTCGAGAACGAGAGCCAGCTCATTCTCGACGACTGCCTCACGCGGCTTCGCGTGCTGAACTAGCGCGCTGCGGGCAACGCCAGCAGGCTCCACACACGTCGCGCCTACTCCGCAACGCGCGGGCGGACCATGATCGGGTCCTTGAGCGGAACGCTAATGTCCGAATCGATGGGGATCTCGACATCACGAGGGCCTGCGACGATGGTCAGCGTCTTGGTCCTCTCGCGAATGCTTATCTCGTAGCGGCCCGGCAGAATGCCAGCGAAGGTGAAATGTCCATCCTTTTCGTCGACGGCTGCAACGGCTGGCCGAGGAAAAACCAGCGGCGACGATCGACTGATGAGCAGCGCGCGGGCATCCGGCGAAAGGGTAAAACCCGGCTCGGCGACCGCATGGCCTGTCACGCGTGACCCCTTTTGCTTGAGCGAGAGCGTGACTTCAACGTCTCCGCCGTCGGGCAACTCGATCTTTTCCGGTGGATACGCGAGCATGTCGCCTTTGCGCGCCCAGAGGTAGTACGCTCCCGGCGCGAAGCGATCCTGCGCAAACGCGCCCGTGTTGTCGCTGGTCCAGAAGATCGGCGTGGTGGGAATACCGGGAACCTCGGAGAGCACCGCCGCCACGGTGGCGTTGGGCTCGGGATCGCCGTCCTTGTCGCGCACCACGCCTCGGATCACCGTCGCCCGCATCAGCTTGACGGGAACGCGCACGCCCGAGCCGGCCTGGATCCCCTTCATCACCAAGGGGCGCCAGCCGAACTTCGTGATGCGAAGGAAATAGCGATGTGGTTCGAGTCCGCCGAGGATGAAGCTTCCGTCATCGCCGGTTCGTGCCGTGCCGCTGGCGATGCCATCCTCGGACGTCCTCAACGCCGACACTTCCGCATCGACGACCGGAACCGCCGCCGGAGAATTGTCGACGATTCTGCCCTTGATCGTCGTTTCTGGGCCCAGGTGGAACACGCGTGACTGGTTGCCGACCATGGGTGCCAGCTTCTCAGCCGGGAGTCGCTCAATGATTTCGCTGGCCATGCCTGGCCTGCTGAAACGCAAGGAGTAGGTCCAAGGCCCGCTGCGCAAGCGAATCTTGAAGGCACCATCCTTCGCCGTGACCTCTTCGGCCAGCGCAGTCTGCTGGGTTCCACGCGAGACCCACACATCAATGTGCGCGCCCTCAATGCGTCGCCCGTTCTCGTCGACAAGTCGGCCCATGACCACCACCTCTGGACGGTCAGCCGTGTCGCGGTTGAAGGTCGCACGTTGAAAGGCCAGCTCGTTGTCAAACACGCATCGCGGCTTGGGCGACCACGGTAGGGCGCATTCCGGGGCCAGCGCCGAGCAGAACTCGACGCAGTTGTCTTCGTTCTTGGGGTCGCAGATGGTCGGGCGCGACTGGTCCACATCGAGAAATGGCACAGCCACTCCGTCGCGACTGTTGCAATAGGTGCAACCCTCGGGTTGCGCCATGCACAGCACTTCCCGCGCCGCTGGCGTCGCGC
>PMLH01000479.1:0-448 GCA_003159055.1 Myxococcales bacterium | reverse complement strand
ATTCATCGTCCTCGAAGGCATCGATGGCTCTGGCACGACCACGCAACTCGACCGGGCTGTTTCTTTCGTCCAATCCTTGGGCTTCCCAGCTGTCGCGACCCAAGAACCCAGCCGCGGGCCGATTGGGCGACTCTTGCGCGAGGCCCTGCTCGGCCATCTGACCATGCCCGACGGAAGCCGCATGGAGGGGCGAACCATGGCGCTGCTGTTTGCCGCCGACCGACGGGACCACTTGCAGCGCGAGATCGAGCCGTACTTGGCCGCAGGAACCACGGTGATCTCCGATCGCTACTTGCTGTCGTCGCTCGCCTATCAGGCCGAAGAGGCAGATCGGGATTGGGTTTCCCTGCTCGCCCGCGGCGTGCCCCGTCCAGACATTACCGTGCTATTGGACCTGCCCATCGAGGTTGCAGCGCGACGGCGAGAAGCCGCTGGCCGGACCGTCGAG
>PMLH01000327.1:407-4391 GCA_003159055.1 Myxococcales bacterium | reverse complement strand
TTGCCGAAATAGACGGCTTCCATGGTGCCATTGCCGTTGTCCTTGTTGTTCGTCTCTGCGTTGCCGTAGTCGAAGCAGCACTCACTGTTGTAGTAGTTGCCGCTGGTCACCATATACATGGACTCCGGTTCGTCTTTGACTGCGATGCCCGAGGTCTTGTCGTTGCGATAGCCAACGCCAGCCGGAATGTGAACGCCGTAGACCGTGTGGCCAGAGGCGGTCAACTTGAGAGCGTTCGCGGTCGCTTCGTTATCAGGTGTGGTTTTGGCCCCGCCCGCCGGTGCCTTGGTGAGGTGGTTGCCCTTCCCGGACTGGTCATAAATGATCGAGATGGTGCAGGTCGTGCCGGAGCAGAACGCGTCTTGCGCGGCTGAGTCGGCGAAGCCTCCAGGGGTCAGAACGCCGATGTCCTTGGTCGTACCGTCCGCTTTCTTGACCTGGTACAGGCTCCCGCTGTACGCGCCGGCAAGAGCCCGCACCGTGCTGTGCGCTGCAACACATGGTGCTTTGCCGGACGCATAGATATCGCAAGGTCCGGCGACGGTCGTCGCGCCGCCCGAACCGGTGGCTCCGCCCGAATCGACGTGACCGCCGGTGGCGCTTGCGCCTCCAGTGGAAGCTACGTCTCGGGCCACGCCGTCGAGTCTTGCATCGCCGGTTGCCGCAGCATCCGCCCGACTGCCGCCACCGGAGCCAGCGGGGGCCCCTGCCGAACCGCCGCTGCCAGCGGAACCTCCGCCCAACCCGCCTGCGCTCGAACCGCCGCGCCCGGTGACTGCGCCGCCCGCGCCACCCCCCCCTGCTGCTGAGCCGCCGCTCGGGAAAGCTGCTCCGCCGGCGGCTGTGGAGCCACCGCCAGCGCTGCCGCCTTGCGAGGGCCCGACTCCGCCCCCGCTGCCGTTCTTGGCTCCGCCGGTCCCGCCCGAAGCCCCTCCGCTGCCTGACTGGCTCGACGGCGCTGGCGTGCCCGAGCAGGACGTGATCGTGGCCGCGAGACTCAGCACGAGGGCTGCCAACGACGTGTACTTCATGCGTGATTCTCCTGCGGCGAGCTTGGGGGAGGTTCCCGATTCGCGGCTTTCCACGAATCGGCAGTGAGACCAGGATCGAATCTGGCTCAAGGGTGGCTTGAGCAACCCCAAGGCACGTCCGATCCCATTGTAGACGACGTTCGTGCCATTCGGGAGGCCCATGCTGCGCTTGAGTGCAACCCCAGCTTCTGCGACGATGCGGGCAAGAGCAACGCGATACATGGGCAAGGCGAAGTCCGCGCGACGTACACTGGCGCTATCGGTTCTTGGATTGCTTGGCATCCTTGTCCTCGCGTACGTCCGTGTGCTCTTCCTGGGCGAGACTTTCGCGGTCCGCGACCACCTGACCTGGACGCTGCCCTCGCGCGCATTCCTTGCCGACAGTCTTCACCACGGGCACTTCCCGCAATGGTGGGATGCCCTCCGGTTGGGTGAACGATTTGCCGCTGATCCCAACAACGGCGTGACCTATCCCTTCGCCTGGGCCGTTGCCCTCGTCGATCCGCTCCTGGGCGCTGACCTGTTGCTCTTGGTTCACATCTTTCTGGCGGGCGTCGGGTTGTTGCTCCTCGCGCGGCGGCTCGGCGCTACCGCGCTGGGTGCTTTCTTTGGCGCGGCGGCGCTGATGACGTCGGGATACATGACGTCGATGATCGTGAATGGCAGCATTCTCATGGCGCTGGGGTGGATGCCGCTCGTGGCGTGGGCTGCCCTGGGCGTGGCCCAGGTTGAAGATCGCCGCGACTACGTCGGGCGCGGCCTGGTTTTCGCCGCCGTGCTTGCCGGATCGGTGGCATCGGGCAATCCGGCCCATGTGAACAACATCGTCTTGGCTGGCGCCATGGTCGTTCTGTCCGCGCGCCATCGGCTTGCCTCGATTCTTGCCATCGCCGTCGCCGGCGCTTTGGGATTGACCATGGGCGCGGCGTCCCTGCTGCCGCCCCTCTTGACCCTGCCCGACAGTGCCCGCGCAGGTGGTCTGGCCTTGGAGCAAAGTGGTGCGTGGTCGATGCATCCCCTGCGCCTGGTCGAGCTCATTTGGCCCCAGTTCTTGGGTCAGGGCTTGCGTCCAGAGCGCAGTCTCGCCGCACTCTGGGCACACGGTGGCGGATCGCTCGAACCGATCTGGTCGGGCAGCAACTATGTGGGGCTTCCTGTTCTCTTCTGTGCCGCTCTGGCGGCGGCGCGGGACAAGGGACTTCCGCGACGGCTTGGCGTCCTGTCGCTGGTCTTCCTCGTTCTCGCCCTGGGGACCTTCACGCCGGCCTATCGTGTCTACCGCACTGTCTTCTGGTTTGAACGCGTCCTGCGCTATCCGGAAAAACATCTCGCGAGCATGCTAGTCCTAGGGTCAGCGCTGGCGGCCGTGGGCTTCGATCATCTGTTCGATGCGACGGCGCAGCGAAAGCGCGCGGTGAGGATAAGCGCGGGGATTGCGCTTGCACTGGCGCTTGCACTGGGCGCGGCATACCTGGTGCGCGCAAATCTGCAAGACATCGTCCTGCGCACCAGCCTCGCACGCGGCATTGGTATCGATGCCGCGGCGACGGTTGCCGTCGTGCTCGAGGGAGGTCTGGCGGCTTGCGCGGTGACGCTCGTCATCCCGCTGGCGCTCTTGCTTGCCGGCAACCCGCGCTTGGGGGCACTCGCTCGGCCGTGCTTTGCCCTGGTTGTGCTCGCGCACCTGCTGGCCCACGACTGGGCGGTCCACGTTCTCATCTCGCGCGACGTGGTTGGCCGGCAGCCTGCCATCCTGTCGACCCTGCCACATCCACGTAAAGACGAGCCACCGCGTATCTTGCAACGGGCGGAGACCTCAACCCCGATCAACGTCTCGGGTGAAATGCGCGCCGCCTTTCTCCATGAGCTCGCCCAGGAAAACGAGGCGACGCGTTTCGGTTTCGACCAGCTTCCTGGATACTCTATCGCCGGCACCACACGTTTCGACGCCCTGGCTGGCGCGAGCGGCAAGGCGAATCTGGAACGCATCATGGATCTGCTCGACATCCGGTATCTCGTCATCCGTGGCGCGGAAGCCGCCACCATGGGAATGCCGATGCGCACGCCTGGCGCGCTTGCCGGTCATGTCGTCCTCGAAAACGAGGTCCGGCGCCCGCGCGCCTTTGTGGCCTACCGCTGGAAGCACGGGCTGTCCGACCCGCAAATACTCGACGAGCTTTTCGTGCCCGATCGTTCCGCCTTGGATCTGGGGGCGATCCGACTAACAGGTGATGGCGCGAGCGAGCTGGGCGCCACGGAAGCCCCCAGCCCGTGCAGGATCGAGAGGCCGATTCCCGAACGCGTACGGCTCGACTGCCGAGCCGCACGGCCCGGGTACGCGGTTCTGCTTGATGAATGGACCCATGGGTGGACCGCCATGCTCGATCAACGTCCCGCCTCCATTGAGCGCGCCGACACGGTTTTCCGCGCGGTGGCCATTCCCGAAGGCGAGCACACCGTCGAGATGCGCTATCGGACGCCCGGACTGCGAATGGGTGCAGCGATCTCGCTGGGAGGCTGCCTGCTCTTTCTCCTGCTCGCTGGCCTTCATGGCGTGCGCCGCACCCGTTTTTCCTTGTCGCCGACTGCACCGGACACGCGAACCTAGTGCCCATGAATCGCTGAGTCGTCGTGCTCCGCGGTGTCCAGAACTGCTCCTCTTCCTAATCGCCGGCCTCCAGGGCGTCCGCCACACCGTCCGCCCGCTCAGGGCTTGTATTTGACGGTCGCCCATCCGCCGGCAGGAATGGAGAACTGCAGCTTCTTGCCGCCGATGGCAACCATGTAGTTGCTCTTGGCCGCGCTGCTGTAGACCACGGCCACCAGAGAGCCATCGGGGTTCTTGAAGGCCACCGAATCCGCGCTTCCGCTCGTCTTTACCACCGTAGCGCCTGCATCCACGAACTGTGAGAAGTGACGGAAAACGTAATAGGCCTGCGTCTTGGTGATCTTT
>PMLH01000327.1:0-377 GCA_003159055.1 Myxococcales bacterium | reverse complement strand
CTCGGATGTAGCCCCAGCTTTCCAGGCCATAGGCCTGATCGTTCGGTGCTGCCGAGGCCACATATTTCGGGACGCCCGAAGGATTCCACGGGTAGTTGCCACACTTGTGCTCGGTGGCCCAGATGGGAAGGCCGCCGATCGTCGTGCCGCCGTTCACCTTGTCGAGCACGCCCCACTGCACGCCAGCGACTGTGACGATGTTCTTCGCGGTGCTATCGGCCATCACTGCAGTCGCGATATCAAGGTCATTCCTACCACCGTCGCCAGCATTCGACAGCGTACCCAGCATGACCTTGACGTTAAGGGGCTTCATGGCCCCTCCCAGGATATTGATCCAGCTCACGTAGGTGGCTTTGTCCCACAGACACGACGGGTAA
>PMLH01000465.1 GCA_003159055.1 Myxococcales bacterium | reverse complement strand
GCCTTGCCGATCTGGGCGATGCCAAACGGCAGCTTTCTGCGCATGGTATCGAGCACGTTGCCGAAGTTGACGAAAATACCCTGCGCGGTTTCCGGCCGCAGGTAGACCAAGCCGGAATCGTCGCCGGAATCCACCGGGCCGACGCTGGTGCGGAACATCAGGTTGAAAGGCCGCGCCTGCGTCAGGTCCTTCGAACCGCACTTCGGACAGACCAACTCTTTCGCATCGATGGCGGCGTTGATTTCCACCAAGCCCTTCGGGTCGCGCCCCTTCTGCGCAGCGAAAACGTGATCGGCGCGGGGCCGGGTCTTGCACGCGCGGCAGTCCATCATCGGATCCGAGAAGGTCGCCTCGTGGCCCGAGTACTTCCACACCAGGCGATTCATCAGGATGGCCGCGTCGAGGCCTTCCATGTCGTCTCGCTCGTGCACCACCCCACGCCACCACGCGCGCTTGACATTGTTCTTCAGCTCAACGCCGAGGGGACCGTAGTCCCATGTGCTGCCGAGCCCGCCGTAGACCGAAGACGACGGAAACACGAATCCGCGACGCTTACAGAGGCTGACGATGGTGTCGAGTGAGCTTGCTGGCATGATGCCGGCAATCTAGCGAGATGGCGTCGCCAGTCAACGGGAACCGACAGATTTCGCGTGCGGAGCCTACGCTTCNNGGAACCCTGGGAGGGTTCCCATCACATTCGACTCATCTTTTCGATAAAATCGAGGGACCGCAGCGGCCCGTGCACATGTTCGCGGAGCAAGGACAGCACCGTCCGCCGACAGCCGGAGGCGACGTCCCGGTCCAGCGCCACCGCGTCCGCGTCGGCCAACGCCGAGTTTCCAAGCCGGTCCAGGGCTTGGCGAACCGGGGCCGTAACGATGTCGCCGGTCTTGGCGCAATTCCGACAGAACACGCCACCAGCCGCCGGGTGAAAGCGCACGTCTTCCTCGGCCAGGTCGCTGCGCCCACAGGAGACGCAGCGGTCCAGCGACGGCCCGATGCCAAGACGGCGCAAAAGCCCCAACTCGAAGACGCGCAACCTTTCCGCCCTCGCCGTGCCCGCATCGAGCCGCGCCAGAAACTCGTCAAGCCACTCGTAGATCTGGGGTTCGGGATGCCGCGCGGGGCACAGCCGATCACACAGCTCCACGGCATAGGCGGCGTGTGCGGTCTTGGCTACGTCCGTCGCCAGCAGGGGACGGTCGGCATAGACGTCGAACGACTCCAAGGCCATCAGCTCAGCGCCCGGCCGTTCCTGCAGCTTCGCCTCCCCCGCCATCCCCATGCCCAAGCCGCCAGCAAATCGCCGTGTGCTCTTGCGGGCGGACCGGGCAAGCGCCGAGACATGCCCCGTATCTTGTCCCAGCAACGTAACCACCCAGTCGGCTTCACCGTAGGCAACACGGCGAAGCACGATGGCTTTTGTGACGATCTTCTGCCTCACCAACGAGGCCGTCGGCTTCAGACGTGTCGCAATGGCGACAGTGTCAGAGGAGCCGCCTCCTCCAAGCTCAACCCTTCACCCGACTGCGGCTGCTGGCGCAGGAACAGCGACAGAGTGATGGTGGCAATCAGCAGAACAATGATGACGAACACCGCGAGGCCAATTCCGCGCCTTGGCGACTGCGCCTCGTCTTCGCCCGGAATCTCGGAGACTGCCATCGGCTGACTTGCCTGGGGACGCATTTTGCGGTCGGCAAGCGGCTTGCGACTCGGCCGCAAATCCGCAACCACCATCGGCTCGGAGGCGCGGCGACGTTCGAGTAGAATTTGATCAAGCAATTCCAGCGGCTCGCTGCTGGAGATCCCGAGGGTTCGAGCATACGAGCGAACGAAGCCGCGAACGAAGACGTCGGGAGGCAGATCGTCGAGATTTCCTGCTTCCATCAACTTCAGCGCGGAAACCGACAACTTCGTCGACTGTGAGATTTCACCCAGCGAAATCTTTCGTCTTTCGCGTTCTTCCTTCAGGATGGTTCCGAAGTTTGCTGTTTCCATTCGCAGATCCTTCTTCACTGGATCATCTGGGCGTAGCGTCTGCATTCCCCCGCCACGCAGCTGCGGGGCGACATGTCCGCGCAGACACGGAACAGATCGCGAGCCTTCTCTGAACTCTTGCGGCGCTCGTGGAGGAGCCCGGCAAGAAGAAATGCTTCTTGGATTGGGCATCGCTTGCCATCGGCGACCAGCGGCTCGATCGCATCCACGGCCTGATCGAGCTCTCCACGTTCGAGATACACCTTCGCCAAGCGATAGCGTCCGACACAGAACGACGGCGCACGCGAAACCGCTTCGTGAAGTTCCTTCCAAGCGCTCTGGAAGTCCTTCTTGTGAAAGTAGGCCCAACCCAGGTTGGCACGCGCAAAAACCGGCGCGTCGTAGGTAGCATCCTTAAGCGCGTTTTCGGCGTCCACGATCGCCTCGTCCCATGCCTGCAACAACAGGGCGACCACCGAGAGACTGTTCCACGCTTCCGGAAAGGCCGGCCGCAGTCCCACAGCCTTGCGGAAATGGGCCTGCGCCTCGCGCAGCTTGCTGTTCTCATCGGCGCGCACGAGTTGCTCGTCCGGACCCTTG
>PMLH01000009.1 GCA_003159055.1 Myxococcales bacterium | reverse complement strand
TCACGCCGTTGGTGTGCACGCACGTCGGCGCGGTGCTTCGTGGCTGTAGTCGGCCCAAAGTCGCGTTAGAGTGGGTCACGATGCACCGCCTTTCGCCTCGGGCTCCCTGGCCAAGAATTCGCCCACGGTGGGGACCGGCGCGGCCCGCCAGTACGCCCAAAGACGTTGCCCGGCTGCCTCTGCCGTGCCGTTCAGACCTGAGAAATGCTTGGCCAGGGCTTGCCGGTCGGAATCGCTGGCCGTGGTGCCGGGCTTGGCGCGGAGGCAGTGACCTAGCTGCGCCAATGGGTCGGGCGCGTCTGGCGCCACACTTGCCACGTTTTCCGACGTTTTTTCCCTATGTCCCTCACGTAGAGATTGATTCTGGCCGCAATAGGGAGATTCTTTCGGAATGTGTGGCAAGTGTGGCAGGGGCGGGGCGCCATCGGTCAAACCGAGGCCATGCCAAACGCGGGCGGTCTTTCCGTTCACGCGGCCATAGGCGGGCGTGAATCCTCGGCCGCGAAGTAGCTCGGCGAAACCCTTGTCCGAGACGGCGTGCGAGCCTTGGCGGTCGGCCCACGCCCGATATGCCTGGTAGAGCGCCGCACGTGGAACCGTCGCGGACGGTGAGACGGCACAGCATTCGTCCAGAAATGGCCCGAGGCGATCCATCTCCGAGCGCAGGTCAGCGGTCGCCGCCTGCACCTTGCCCGACTTACCCAAGCCGGCGCGCTGCCATTCGAGGCACGCCCGCACGCACCACGCAAGAACGCCGGGGGCTTCCTCGTGCAACTTTGCTTCCAGCTTGGGATCGCGTTGCTCTTCCGCGAACACTCGCTCGAATGGGATTTCCCGATAGCGCCGCCAGATCGCTTCCGTCTGTTCGCGGATGTCCAGGCGATTGTTGCCAGCAAGCCACAACTTCGCGGCAGGGCGGATCGACACGAAGTTCTCCCGCATTCCGCGCGCTTGATCGGGATCTCCAGACACGAGCGCCTTGGTCAAGGCCTCGTTTAGGCGCTGGCCGGATGGGATCTCTTGGAAGACCACCAAGCGCTTGCCAACGAGCACCATCTTTTCCGCGGGGTGCGACTCGTGTTGCTTCGCGACCAGCATCGATGTGGGAGCCGTCGTGCCGTATGGTCCCCAGACGTGCAACAGGGTGTTGAGCAGAACGCTCTTGCCATTCGCGCCCGCACCGAAACACGAAAATAGAACGTGCTCGTTCACGTCGGCCGTCAGGGTGTAGCCAATTGCTCGCCGGACAAACTCGACGGTTTCCGCGTCGGGGAGAATCTCGGTCAAGAACTTTTCCCAGCGCGGACAAGTCGCCTCAGGGTCGAACTCCCACGGCAGCATGCGCGTGATCCTGTCCTCGCGCGAGTGGGGCCGTAGCTTGCCGGTCCGAAGGTCGACGCTGCCATTCGTGGCGTTGAGCAAGTAGGCGTCGCAGTCGAATTCCGAAAACGCGATCAAGATGCCCGGTTCGGATTTGGCCAGATCGATGATCGCCCGCCTGAACTGTCGCCGCTGTGCCGTCGCTGCGAATTGGGCAAATGCCTTTGCGCGCGCATCGTCGGCCTTGAGTGCCCACGCCGCTTCATTCAGAAACTCGTGAGCAACCAACTTGCTGGCCTCGGTGATAGCGATGTCCCCCCCGTCGAACGCCCAAAGCTGCCCAGTCCACCGCACCCATTGGCCACGGTCCTGGCAGTAGCGCCAGTCACCCGCCAGCCTGTCGGCGAGTAGTTCAGCGCCGCCAGTTTCCGTCAGGGCGAAGGAGCGGGGCGGTCGGTGGCCATGCTGGTCAGGTGGTATCAGCGCCTCCGCCTGCACCACCATCTCGGGAGCCGCGGGCGTCTCTGGAGTCGCAGGCGCCGTCCACTCTGGCGCATCCGCTACCAGCGCGCGCAGCTCCTCGACGGCGTGCCCGGCTGCCAGCCAATCGGACACGTCGCCTTTCGCGGGCAGGGCTGGCAACAGCACGACCTTGACCGATGCTGCTACCCCGCGCAGCGATCGCGCCACGTCCTCGCCGTGCTTGGTACCAGGTAGATCATTGTCGGGCAGAATGACCACGCGCCGGCCGCGTAGAAGCTCGCTGTATTCCTTCCTCCACTTGCCCGCGCCTTGCGGGTTCGTGGTCGCGATTTCGCCGAGGGCGCGCAGGTTGTCGGCGTCCTTCTCCCCCTCGACTGCGTAGACGATCCGATCTGGATTCGCTGCCATGAGCTCGGGCAGGCGATAAAGCACCCGGCGGGTGCCCTGCAGGTTCCAGAGCCATCCACCTTTGCCGTCGGGGCGCCGCTGGCGAAAGGTCTTGCCCGTTGCCGTCGGGATCCGCACCGCCTGGTAGAGCAGCTTGCCGTGCTCGTCCTGATAGTCGTAGTACGTGCGCTCCCCGACTGGCGCTGCCGCTGGCTTCTCGTCGGAGAATAGATCGCGCTCGGTGAGCGCCACTGCCGCCAGTACATCCACGGTCGTGCATCCCGCGTGGCAGTGCACGACTGTGCGGCCGTCGGTACCGCGCGAGATGGACAGGCTCGGGCTGCTGTCCTCGTGCGCGGGGCAGGGCGCAGTCACCTTGCCGTCGCCGATCTGGCGCGCGCCTGGAAATCGTGCCACCACTTGATCGAAGGTCATCGCCTCGCCTCCCTGGCCGCCGCTGCCACCATCGCCGGGTCCGCCGGTCGCAGCGCCGCCAGGTCCACGCGCACGGTGCGCCCGTGGCGGATGCACGGGATCGTGCCGTCGGCGATGCGACGGCGGATGGTAGCGGGTGAGCCGTAGCCCAGCTCAACCAGGCGGGCGACCGAGACGACCTGGCTGGCCTGCCCGCCGCGGAGTGCATCCACCGCCACGGTCAGCCGCTCGACCTGGGCGGTGAGTGCGGCTACTGCCCTACGCGTGGCGCGCGCCTCGGCGAGGACGGCGAGCGGGCGGCTCACGGCTGCGGCTCCTGGGGGCCGGCGGCCATGTACAGCGCTAGCCGGATAGTGCGGATGCTGGCTACGCGGACACGCCGGCTATCCAGCGCGGCCCGTATCGTCCGCTCCGACACCCCCAGATCTCGGACTGCGTGCCGCCAGCCGATGCGGGCCACGTGTGCCCGCAGTGTCGCTCGGGTCGCGGCATCCATGACCTCGCCGGGGAGCTTTCGGCGCGGCGTCTGTGTCTGCATCGTCTGCATACACAGAGTTTTCGGCCCCGCCGCCGGCCACGCAGAAAATCGGGACAGATGGGGCGACTGTCCCGCGCGTCTCGACTACTGCCCTTTGAGGGCCTTGCGTTTCTCTTGTTCGCGCACTCGCCGGCGGACGCTCTGCCTCTGTTCGGCACGGAAGGGCTGTCCCTTGCCACCGCAGGCTTTGTGGCACGCCTTGATGATGGTCTCGGGATCCATCTTTTGCCCAGCGTCGGTGAACGGCCGCACTTTCTTCTCAATGACCTCGGTGAATATGGCTATCCGTTCTTCGGCTGTGCCGCCATGTGGAAGCACTCGCTTTGCGCCCATGTACGCGTACGTGGTTCGGGCGACTTCCAAGCGCGTGGCTATCGCCTCGCTGGATTCCATCTGTTGCTTAGCGTCGGTGAAGGCCGTCGGGTAACGATTCAAAGAGTCCTCCACCGCATCCTTCAAGGCCATCGCGGCTCTCTTGTTTTCTTCTCGTGAGCGAGGTAGTCGGCTCGTCTTGCCGGCCAGGTCCGTAGCGGCGCGGGCAAGGCGTTTGAGTTTTTCCTGCGATGGCTGCTGTAGGCAGTCGCGGATGCCTTCGAGTACGCGAGCGGCATTCGTGGAATGTTTGCCGAGCTGCGGGGCATGATTCGCCAGCTCAAAGCTAAGGGTATGTAGCTTGCAAAGTATCTCGGTCAGGGGATGGCTTGGCCACCTCGCCTCGTCCGTCTTCTTCCATGTGTCGTCCATATGGCACCTGTCTCGCACCTTTTGGAAAGAACC
>PMLH01000637.1 GCA_003159055.1 Myxococcales bacterium | reverse complement strand
GACCACGCCGCTGACCCGCTTTTCGGTGAGCCCGGCACCCGTGTCACCACCCGCGATGCTGCCGGCGCCGCGCAGGCCGGAGATGTTGGCGACCTTGCCCGAACCGCCGGTCCCGGACTTCACCCCACGCAAGGAGGCGTCGCTGGTGGCCACCGTAAGGCCGCCCACGCCTTGAAACGCCTTTTCCTGGTCCCGGTCCACGTCACCTTTGCCAAGTACGTCAGCGATCGAGCCGGATCCATCGGCCTTGGCGCCCAGCAGCTTGAGGATACCGGTGTTGCGAACCTGCTCGGCCAGTCGCGCACGCCGTTCGGCATCCAGGCGAGCCTTCTCCTCGGCCGACAGTTCCTTCTTGGGTTGCTTGGCTGAGTTGGATGCGGCCTTCTTCTCGGCCTTGGTGTCGTCTTCCTTCTTGCCGTCGTCCTTGTTGGCCGTCTCCTTGGGTAGCTCGGGGGGCTTGGCCCGCACCACCATTTGCACGAAGCGGTCGGGAATCTCCTCGATGTCGGGCTTGCGCGGCCAGTCTACGCTGCGCAGGTAGATGACGAAGATCAGGTGGAGCAGGAAGGACGCGGAAGCGATGCCCGTGTAGACCCAGTCCAGCCCGGAAAACAGCGACCCGCGCACCGAAGCCGGAAGCTGCGGCCTCGGCTGTGGCGGCGGCGGCGTGACGAACTGAAACAGCACGCTGAGGTCGCCGACGGTGACTTTGCCGCGCGAACGCTCGTCGAGCAGGAAGCGGTAGCTCGACCCGACCCGCCGCAGGCGTCCCATCTGCTTGAGCTGCGCGAGCGAGACGACCTCGTTGCCGACGGCAATGCGTGCATCCATCGCGTCAGCGAAATGGGCGATGTAACCGCGCGGACCGGCTTCGAAAAGCAGCCACTGCTTGGGCAGCGCTTCGGAAGGAACCGCGAAGGTGGCTCTGGACGACCAGCCGACGCTGATGTTGTCGCGCTTGCGGATCAGCCGCTCCTCGACAATGCGACCGCCCTGCACGATACCGATACGCAAGATGCGCGACTTCGGAGCGGGCCCGCCGCTCGTCCGTTGGCCTGGTGTCGCTGTCTGCGTAGCCATTCGTTGTGGTTCCTCGGTGTTAGTCCGTCTAGAAGGGCGCTTTCGTCACGCTATCCAGGATTTTGGGCACGAACTCCTGTTTCAGCTCGTGCCAATCGTAGTTTATGCTGGATTTCTGAAGAACGTAGAAAGCTTCAGGTTTCTGGATCTTGCCCTCGATCACGATCTCGCCTTCGATCTTGTAGACCTTCTTCCCACCCGCACCGCGCTCGACCTTGACCTTGGTCTGATCGGCATCACCGCCAGCATTTTGCGCTTGCCCGTCTGCCGGTTTTGATGGGGGCTTTGACGCCTCGGCCTTGGCTGCGGGTTTGGCGGCCGCGGCCTTCTTTTTTCCTTGGGCGAAGGCTTGCGGACCCGAAGCAAGACCACACGAAAGAACCAGCAGGCCCGACAGGACCGCAAGCAAGCGACGGGCAGAGAGTGGTCGTCTCCTCATGGCCTACCTTGGGTTGGGGCGGCGGGATAGCCGGCCGGGGACGCGGGGGCACGGGAAGCCGGCGCGGCAGGGTAACCGGCAGGCGCGGCTGGATAACCAGCAGGGGCACGGGGATAGCCAGCGGGCGCAGGGGCGGCGGGATAGCCGGCCCGCGCAGGGGCCGCCGGGTAACCGGCTGGGGCCGGCGTAGCGCCGGGCCTGGGAGCCGGGGCATAGCCAGCCGGCGCGGCGCTGGCCGGAGCTGCGGGAGCCGGCGGGGGCTTCTTCGCGTCGTCGGCAGCTTTCTTGGCCGCACGCTGGTGGTCGCGCTCCTCCTGCTTCTTCTGCCGCTCGATCCGCTTCTGTTCCTTCTTGATGCCTTCTTCCGCTTCGTTCAGGTAGGCATCGGCCTCAGGTGGCACGGGTTGGCCGGCACCGGTCACCATCTGTTTGTACTGCTGCAGGTAGGAAATTGCCGTGTTCAGCTTGGCGGTGACGTCCAGGTTCGGCATCTTGTCCGCGTCGAGGTACAAGATGGCGAGGTTGAAGACCGCATCGGCGTAGCGGGGGAACAGCGCGAGGGCCTTCTTGTATTCCGCCAGGGCCTTGTCGAACTGCTTGACGCCACGGTAGGCGCTGCCGAGGTTCAGGTGGGCCTTGGCAAAGGTCGGCTGAAGCTGTACGGACTTTTCCAGCACGGGGCCGGCTTCGCGGTAGTTCTTGGCGACCAAATACTGCGCGCCGAGGTTGTTCCACAGAACGGAGTTGTCGGGGCGGGCCTCGGCAGCTTTGCGGAAGAGCTCGATCGCGCCAGGGGTGTTCTTCTTCTCGACCTCCATGAAGGCGAGCATCTGGTAGATATCCGAGCGTTCGGCCTCGCTGGCGCCCGCGTTCTTCATCATGTCGCCCAGGNNCCCAGCTTGAAATAGGCCTTGGCCATGACCAGCATGGCCGGGGTGTAGCGTTCGTTCTTGTTGAGCGCCGCCTTGGCTTGCACCACAGCACCCTGGTAGTTGCGCGAATCGTAGAGCTTCTGCGCTGCCTGCACTTCCTGGGTCGGAATCACGGCTGGCGGGGGCTCGCGCCGCTTGTGCACGCCAGGGGCTGCCGCCGTGGGCGCCGCCGCGGGCGCTGCCGCGGCAAAGGATATAGATGACCAAGCCAAGCACCCGCCCAGCAGCAGTGCCAGCAGTGAAAACGGCCTTGTCCGCGACGTCGGCTTCGTCGTCCGCATCATCATCGGCGTCATGGCATCTCCACTCCGATGCGTTCGTCTTTGACGAAGGGGAATTCGTCGGGCAGGTACTTCGACAGATTCTCCCGTGCCTTCTTCACGTAGTCGTTGGTCACGCCCAAATCCGACGCACGGTCGAGGGTTGCCTTCCACTGGCGCTTGGCCTCGTCTTCGACCGGCGTGACGAACTGGTAGATGGCGTCCTTGTATTCGGTTTCGGCGACGCCGCACAGACTGGGATCGACCTTGCAGGCCTTCTTCGACAAGTGCTTGACTTCATCGGGCGGATTGTCGGCCGCCTTGATCAGCTTCTGCGCGAACTCGAAGAAGATGTCGCCGCGACGGAGGAACGAGGCGAGGGTCCAGTTCGCGTCCTTGTAGTCCCAGATCTTCGCGTATTCCTCTTGCAGCTGCTTGGCTTCTTCCGTGAACGAATCGAAGACCTTGCGCACCTGCTTGGGGTCGCTGGTGAAGCGCAGGGCTTTGGCCTGGAACGCCTTGAACTTCTCTTCCAGGATCAGGTAGTCAGCCTTGGCCGCAGCGGCGGCGGCCGGCGTAGCAGGCGGCAAGCGACGCGAGAGAAACTCCTCGCGAACCTGCTTGTACGCAGCCAGCACGCCCTTCTTGTCGCGGCCTTGTTCGGCCAGGGTAGCGAGCTGCAGGTAGGCTTTCACGACGTACTCGCCCGCGGCGAACTGCTTGCCGTAGCGCTTGATGAGCTCTCGCAAACACGACATCTGCTTCGCCGCATCCATCGCCTTCTCGTAGGCGGTGCAGGCGAAGCTGTACGCCTGGGCGGAATCGGACGGCTTGTCGGCGATGTTGTCAGCGTACTTCTTGTAGAGCTCGGCAGCGCGCGGATACTGCTGGTCGTTGTCGAGCAGCTGGGCCGCGATGCCGAGCGCCTCCTTGCGGTGCTCGTAGCTCGCGAACTTCGGATCGGTCGCGACCTTGAGGTAGCCACCCACGGCCTTTTCGAATTCGAAGAAACGGTACTGGTTGCGCGCGGAATTCCAGACCGCGTCCTTGGCCAAGGGTGTGTCGGGGTAGTCGCGCGACAGTCGCTCGTAGCACTTGGTCGCCTCGCCGTACTTGAAGATCTTTTCGTAGATCACGCACGCGTTGTTGAGGTTCGACGGCGCGTCCTGATCCTTGGGATTGGCGGCGATGAGGTCCATCAGGTCGAGGGCCAGGCCTTCGTCGAGATCGGTGCCGGTCTTGCTGCGCGCCTGCCCGCCAGCCGCGGCGGCTACGCCGGCTTTGCCCGTGCCGCCCGCGACGTCCGCGGTGGTGGCGGTCCCAGTGACCACCGCGATACCGCCCGCGCCTTCGCGGCACTGAACGAGCTGCCTGCTGGTCCCCTTCTCTTCGTTCTCAAGGGCGATATCGAGGCGCTTCTTGATGACCGTGGTCTTGACCGAGGCCTTGATGTCCTGGATGCGGGCCAGGTATGGCTTGGCTTGCGGGGCCTTGCTGCAGGGCGAATCACCGAACTTCTCCACCACTTGCAGCAGGCGCCCCAAGGCGCAGTCCTTCGCCTCTTCGTTGTCGATGTTGAAGTCGATGAAGAAGGTGGTCAGGATCGCGTCGTACGCCTTGAACCCAATCTCGGGCTTGGTTGCGCAATACGCATCCGAGATTTCCGCCAGGCGGGCGCGCGCCTCGGGCCATTGGCGATGCTTGAGCAAGATGACGGCCGAGGCGTAGCGCAGATCGGGCACGCGCTCGTCGGGCAGATTGGCCACGTACCAGTCGAGCGCCTGCATGTACGTCTTGTACAGCTCGTGCATCGGCAGCGCCGCCACCGGCGGCTTGGTGTTCTTCTCGTCGGGGATGGGCGGATCCTCGATGCGCCTCTCCTTCTTGAGCCGATCGATGATTTCTTCGTGCGCCTTGATGACCTGAAGGGCGGCGTCCTTCTGGTACTTGTTGTCGACGTTGGAATCGCGAACCACGATGTACGCCGGAATCGATTCCATGACCTTGCCGCCGTAGTAGAGCGCGTCGGCGTAGAAGGCCGAGAATTCGTAGGCGCGCTTGGAATTTGGGTACGCGCCGAGGTACTTCTCGTAAAGCTCGGCAGCGGTGCGGTAGGTGGCCTGACATTCCGCCTGCTTGGCGGTGTCCGCGGTGTCTTGCTGCCACTTCGCTCGGCACACCTGTGCGGCCGCGTGCACGTTGGTCGCGGCCGTCAGGAGGGCATCCTCCGCAAGCTGCGCGGCGACCGCGAGGGCTTCCGGGTTGTTGATGTTCTGTTTGTACCAGTCGCTGCCCTTGCTGTAGGTGCGCCCCAGGGTCTCGCGCTCTTTCGCGGCGGCAATCAGGTTGCGATCGCGCTCGAACGCCTTGACGATCTTCTCCTGCAACTTGGGCGCGTCGCCGAAGTACGGCCACATCTGCAGGATGTACTTGTAGACCGCGATGGCTTCCGCATACTTGGTCGAGTCGAAGTAGATGTCGCCCAAGCGCTGGAAGACCTCTTTGACGTGCGGCTCGGTCTCGCGGGCTCGATAGAACGCCTGCGCACGCTGCAGCCCGGTTTCCGGATCGGGAATCGTATCGCCGTCCCAGTCAGGCTCGGAGAAGCTGATGCCGAGATACTGCACGGCTTCCGGTCGCAGGTCCGAACCGAACTTGTCGCCGGCCGCCTTCTTGCTGTCGGCCCACTTGACCAAGCCATCGAACTCGCGAATCGCGTCGATGAAACGGTTGTCCCGGTAGTACGACCACGCCAACTTGTAGATGGCCTTGTCGTAGTACGACGAATCTTTGAACTGCAGGACGCGTCCATACGCCGAGATGGCGTACGCCAGCTCGACGGCATCGAAGTGCATTTCGCCGACGCGGGTCCATGCCTCGGGCAGGAACTTCGAGTCCTTCTTGATCGGCGTGCAATCCTTGTAGTAGTCGACCGCGGGCGCCTTGTTGACGCCAGTCGACACGGTCACCTTGCTGGGCGGATCGAGCGGCTTGTATTGGTTGGCGCACACGAGCGCCAAGAGCGCCTGCCGCGCCTCGGGATCCTGCCCCATTTCGCCCAAGCAGAAGCCGAGCAAGTAGTAGGTGGCGTCGAGCAAGCGGTAGTTCGGAAACTCGACCAAGAGTCGACGGTAGAGCCCGACGGTCTGACTGTAGTCGGCCTTGGGCGCCTGACCCGTGGGCGGGTTCGCTGAATCGAGCGCCTTCTGGTAGTCCTCCTGCGCGATCAGGAACTCATCGGCCGATTTCTCGTAGTACAGCTCGGCCAGGCGGAACATCACGTCCGGCGTCCACTTCTTGTCCGCCGGATACTTGCGCAAGAACCCTTCCAGCACCGCGATGGCGTCCATCCGACGCTGCTTTTCTTCCTTCTCGTTGAAGGTGATCTGCGGCTCGTACTTGTCGTGGATGCCCTTGATCTTCTCGACGTAGGTCCGGTGGATGATGCCCGCCGCGGCCTTGCGAAACCCGCGCACCTCGTCGGCGTAGCGGACGAGATCGGCCGCCATCTCGTCGACCAGCTTCGGGTCGACAGGCGCCGTTCTCGCGGGCGCCGCCTGCGCAAGACATGGCGCCAAGAGGGCGCAAAAAAGCAGCGTGCGTCCAACCGCAGAACGCCCCGTCGTCATGCCGCCAGCCCGGGCCACCTATTTCTCCTCCTCGATCAAGGTGCGGAAGTCCTCCTCGACGGTCTTCAGCTCGAGCTTCTGCTGGTTGATGAGCTTCGACACCGTCGAAGTCCGCTCGTCCTTGAGGCCCCAGGCCACGTCGACCAATCCGACGTCGGACTGCACAAGCAAATCGTAGAAGCGGTCGGTGACTTTCGACAACATGGCGAACGCCAGGCCACCGCCCAGGTTCTGCGATTCGGCCACGATCCCGCCAAGCTTCGCGTTTGCGGCCGCAAGCTCGCGCTTTTCGGCCGCAAGCTGATTTTTGAGCTCGCCCAACCGCCGCTGTGCCACTCCGTCGATCCTGCTGTCGACCTGCGCCAGCTGGGCCTGCACGGCGTCGGCCCTTTCTAGGATGGCCGCCGTAGAGTCGAAGTCCCGCTGCGCGCCAGCCGACAGACGCGGACGCACGGACTGGAAAAGGCCGCGCTCCTTCCTTTGGCTGTCGATCAGCACCGCGATCGCCCCGCGCTCTGAATCGCCGGTCGCCACCGCCACTTGCGCTTCGCGTGCCGCTTCCGAGATGTTGTTGCGGATGCGGTCGTTGCTGCTGCGCAGCTCGGTGATGGCTTCGCGCATGCCCGCAACCGGCTGAACCAGATCCTTGGGTTTGATTTTCTGGTCGGCACGCGAACGGATGAAGTACTGCTCGATGGCCACCAGCTCGGCTTCCATGCCCTGCACCAGCACGTTCAGCTCGGACGCTTGTCCGTCGAGAGCATCCAGGGCGGCGCGTGACTTCTTTTCCCGGTCCTGCAACCCCGTCGCGGTCATCGGCAGATTTTCGAGCTCCTTTTCGGCGGTCATTCGCTCGACGGCGATTTGTTCGAGGCGCGCCTTTTCGTCGCCCGCCAGCGAGCCAGCCGTGAGGACGCGCATCTTGTCCACGAAGCGCCGCCGAATCTCGACCAGTTGGTTCAGGACTTCGGAGGTGCGGGTACGAATCACGGCGAGGTCGGGAAAGATGCCAACCTTCAACTGCCCGCCGACAGCCATTTCCAGGCGGCTCAGCGTCTGCTCGGAATCCTTGATGCCGCGCTGAAGCTCGCCCACGTCCTCCGTCAACGCGACCACGCGGGCGACTTCCGGATCGGCCTTCACCCACTTGACAGCGATCTTCGGAATGAGGACGGAGATGTCGAATTTCTCCATGCCCTTCCCGACCAGCGAATCGAAGTACCTTGGATCGGCTTGGCACTTGGCCAGGGTTTCGCGCAGTTGCCTCTGCACCGGATCGAACTGATCGCGGGCCAGCATGAACGAGTCATTGGCCAGCGCGAAATTTCCCAGACGGACGTGCAGATTGCCCATCAGCAGGCGCAGCTCAGGAGCCTGCGGGCTATCCGGGTTTTGCAGCAACATCAGGTCCAGCGCCCGGTAGGCGGACTTGTAGTCCTTGGCCTTGATCGAGGTCCACGACATCTCGCTCATGGCCTCCTCGAAGTGCGGCGACTCCCGCGGAATGCGGTTGTAGACATCGCGAGCCAGCTCGAACTGGCCGCGCTCGTAGTGCAGACGTCCGATGGCCAGGCGGGCGAGCTCTTGGATTTCCCTCTCGGTATCCGTTCGCGCCGGAAGCCGCGTCACAGCATCGAAGCCGGACAGGGCGGCCAGAAGGTCGCCCTTTTGCACCTGCACCGTCGCTGCGAAATAGTGCGCCTGCAGAAAGTAGGGGCTGGTGGGCGGGATGTAGGAGAAGATCGCCAGCGCCTCGTCGGGCCGGCCGCGGAAGTACGCGAACTTGCCGCGCACGTAGGGTACCGAGGGTTCGAGCTGAGCGGGCGGAATGTTCTCGAGTCGCTTGAGATACGCGTCGACGTGCTCGTTATCCTCGGTGTGCAGGCCGATCTCGAT
>PMLH01000271.1 GCA_003159055.1 Myxococcales bacterium | reverse complement strand
GAGATCGAGCCCGAGGATGCCTCGGCGCTTGAGGCCTTGGAGCGCCTCTACACCCGCACCGAGCGTTGGTCCGACTTGGTCGACACCCTGAAGAGAAAAGCGGATCTCGTACAATCCGCCAACGATCGCGAGTCGATTCACGGCCGTATCGCAACCATTCTCGAAGAAGCAATTGGCAATCCCGACGAGGCCATCGCCGCGTGGAAAGAAGTGCTTGGCGACAACCCCAGCAGCTTGGTTGCGTTGCGCTCGCTCGACCGTCTCTTCGCGCAGAAGGGCATGTCGCTGGATCTGGCTGACAATCTGCAGCGGCAACTCGATCTCGCGGTCGAGCCCGACCAGCAGGTCGCGCTCCTGTGGCGCCTGGGCCAGCTGCGCGAACGTGACCTTGCTGACGTCACCACCGCGATCGAGACCTACCGTCGCCTGCTCGACTTCGAGCCCGCCCACGTCGACACCATCGCCGCGTTGGAAAAACTGCTCTCGATTCCCGAGCACGAGCTGGCGCTGGCCGAGCTGCTTGATCCGGTTTACCGCGGCCGCAGCGACTTTGCCAACTTGGTGCGCGTGCTGGAAATTCAGTCGCGCCACACCCCAGATACCCGTCGGAAGATCGAGCTTCTGCACGAGATCGCGACTGCGCGTGAAGATGGCCTCGACGATCCCGCTGGCGCCTACGAGGCGCTCGGTCGAGCATTGGCCGAGGATCCCCTCGACCAGGAAACCCAGACGCGGGCCGAGCGGTTGGCCAAGGTGCTGGGACAGGTCGAAGACTTGGTCGCACGCTACCGTGCGGCGGTCGCGACGGTTCAGGCCGACGAGACCAAGAATGCCGTCCACCACGTGATCGCGACGCTGGCGGAAAACGAACTGGGCAATGCCGAGATCGCTTCCGAGGCGTACCAGAACGCGATGGCGACCTCGCCGCAGGACATGGCCGCGGCGGACGCTCTCGAGCGCATCTACACGCGGGTGGCGGACTACACCAACCTCGTGTTGCTGTTGCAGAAGAAGGTCGAAATGACCGACGCGCTTCCCGAAAAGCGGGAGCTCGGCATGCGCGCTGCCAAGATCTGGGAAGAGGTGCTGGAGAATCCTGAGAAGGCGATCGAGGCCTATCGCCAGGCGCTGGCGCTCGACGAGACCGACGGTACCGTCCTCGACAATCTCGAACGTCTCTTCATTCGCCTCGAACGCTGGAGCGACCTCAAGGATATCTACGCCAAGCAGGCTGAGCTTGCCACCGATCCGGCGCAGAAGAAGGCTCGCCTCTTCGTGCTCGGCCAAGTCTACGACCGCGAGCTGCAGGACCAGTCGCGCGCCATCGAGACGTACACCTCGGTGCTCGATCTCGATCCCGACGACCTTGAGGCCATGCAGGCGCTCGACCGCTTGTATCTCCAGACCGAGCGTTGGTACGACCTGCTATCGGTGCTTGAGCGCCAGACCGAGCTGTCCGGTTCGGCCGCCGAGGTGGTGTCGCTGCGATTCCGAATCGGCGAGCTCTGGCGCGAGAAGCTCAACGATTCCAGCCGCGCCGTCGAGGCCTACAAGCGCGTGCTCCAGATGGATCCAACCCACGAGCCAACCCTGAAGGCGATTGAGGGCATGATGCAGCGAGGGGAGGAGCCCATCGCTGCCGCTGAAGTGCTTCAGCCGATCTACGAATCGGCCGGCGACTGGGACAAGGTGGCCGTGACGTACGAAGTGATGATCAGCAATACCCAGGACATTCCGCGCCGGGTGGATCTCCTTGGCACCGTGGCTGGCATCTACGAACGTCGTCTGTCGAACTTCGACGCTTCTTTCGATGCCTACTGCCGCGCGATGCGCGCGGATCCCGCCAATCCCGAGGTGATCGCTCACCTGGATCGGATGGCCGAGGCGAGCGGACGCTGGCCCGAGTTGGCCGCTGCCATCGAGGGCGAGATCGAGCGCGTCATGGACACCGGCCTGCAGGTCGAGATGCTGATGCGTCTGGCCCGCGTGTACGAAGAGGAAACCCGCGAAATCGAGAAAGCCATCGCGACGTTCAAGCGCGTCGCTGACGCTGAGCCGGATCGCAAGGATGGCTTGGTCGCCCTCGACCGCCTCTACACTGTGACCGAGCGCTGGCAGGACCTCGCGGACATCGTCCGACGCGAGATCCGCCTGGCCGATACCGAAGACCAGATCGTCACCCTCACCTATCGACTGGCGCAGATCCTGGAAGTTGCGCTCGGCGATTTGCCTAAGGCCGTCGAGGCGTATCAGGAAATCCTGGCCATTTCGCCCCAACACGAAGATACCCGCGCGACGTTGGAACGGCTCATGGCGGCCGGAACCATGCAGCGAGAGATCGCACAGGTTCTCGAACCTCTGTACCGCGTGGGCGAGGAGTGGGAGAAGCTGGTTCGCGTCTACCAGGTCGAGCTGATTTCCGAGTCCGATGCCGAGGAGCGACAGCGCATTCTGCGTCGCCTCGCCGACATCATGGAGAACAAGCTACTCGACCAAATCGCCGCCCTCGATTGGTGGGCGCGCGCGGTGGTGGAAGCGCCATCGTCGGAGCAGGCGCTGGAAGAGGCGCTTCGTCTGGCGCGCCTGACCCACCAATGGGAAGCGTACGTCTCGACCATGGCCGAGGCTGCTGGCAAGACCAGCGACCGAGCCGTCCGCAAGGACGTGCTTATGCGCCTTGCCACCGTGTTCGAAGCCGAGCTCGGTGACCTCTCGCGCGCCGAGGAGGTGCTTGGGCAAATTCTCAGCTTCGACGCCGACGATGCCGATGCGTTGGCTTTCCTGGACAAGGTCTACGACAGGCAGGGTGATTTCGAAAAGCTCGCCAGTGTGCTCCGCCGTCGCATCGCGATCACTGACGACTCGACCCACCTGGTTGCGCTGCACTTGCGGCTGGGCAAGGTTCTGGCAGACGTCATCGACGACCCCGATGCCGCCGTCGCCAGCTACCTGGCCGTGCTTGAGCAGGAATCGCGTTCGCCCGAGGCGCTGGAAGCCCTGGAACGGCTGTACTTCCGCGCCGAGCGCTGGGAAGAGCTTTACGGCATCTACGAGAAGATGCTCGACATTGCGCCCGGCGATCAGGCTTTGTCCGATTGCTATGCGCGCATGGCGAAGATCACGTCCGACGTACTTGGCCTGCGCGATCACGCGGTCGAGCTGTGGCGACGCGTTCTCGACTTGCGCGGGGCCGACCCTCAGGCGTTGTCGGCTCTCGCCGACCTGCACGAGCAAGCGGAAGAGTGGCGGGATCTTACCGAGGTTCTCGACAGCCAGATTCGCGCCACCGAAGATCCCGTGGCGCGCATTCCGGTGTACAAGCGTTTGGGCCGCGTGTGGGGCGAAAAGCTCGGGCGCGAGCGCAACGCTCTCGAATGCTGGCAGAAGGTGGTCGAGATCGACGCTGGCGACGTGGAAGCCTTGCGCGCCATCGCCGACAACTACCGCAGCGCGGGCGCGTGGGAAGAGCTGTCCGACATCTTGCGACGGACCATATCGGTCGGGACCTATGCCCTGACCGGCACCGAGATCAAGGAGCTCTACGCGCAGCTCGGCGAGCTTGAGGGCACGACGCTGATGCGTATCGACCCGGCCGTCGAGGCGTGGCGCCAGGTCCTGCAGATCGACCCGACGGAATTCCGAGCGCTCTCCGCCCTGGAAAAGCTGTTTACGCAAGAGGCACGTTGGGAAGAGTGCGTCGAGGTGCTCGAGCGGCGCGCGGCCGCACTGTCGTCGCCTGACGAAAAGGTCGACGTGCTGATGCAGGCCGCTTCCGTCTGGTCCGACAAGATCGGCGACGGTGGCGCTGCGACGGAAGTCTACGAACGCGTGCTGGAGATCGATCCATCCAACGTCGTGGCCTCAACCAGCCTGGAGGAGCTGTACCGGCAGCGCAAGGTCTGGCCGCGTTTGGTCGAATTGCTGCTCGCGCGCATCGAGTACGTCGAAGGGCCACCCGAGCGCATCAAGCTCTTCTGCGACATCGCCACCGTCTACGAAGAGCAGCTGAACGACCGCGACTCGGCCTTCGTGACCTTGCAGGCCGCTTTCCGCGAGGACTATTCGAACGACTACGTAGCCAAGGAGCTCGAGCGTCTGGCCACCGCGACCAGCAAGTGGAACGAGCTTCTGACCGAATACACCCAGGTCGCGCAGGGCATGACCGACGCCAAGCAGGCGTCGGATCTATGGGTGAAGATCGCGTGCTGGTATGATTCCGCGCTCGATCACACCGAGTACGCCATCGCGGCGGCCAAGAAAGCCCTGTCGCTCGAGTCCGAGCACCTCGGCGCCATGGCGGCGCTGGCCGACTTCTATCGCAAGCTTGGCCAGTGGAAGGAACTGGTCGCGATCCTGTCGAAGCATGCCGATCTGGAACAGGACACCGAACGCAAAGTCGGCATCTTGGTTGCCCTGGCGGAGGCATTTGAGGTTCAGCTGTCCGACGCCGGACAGGCGACGGCCGCCTACGAGCAGGCCTTGCATTGCGACGAGCGCTGTCTGCGTGCCATCGATGCACTGGAACGGTTGCACCGTCGCGCGCAGGCATGGGATCGCCTGGCGGAAATCCTGGGCAAGAAGTCGCAGATCGTCAGCGATGTCGACCTGGCGGTGAAGCTGCGCTTGCAGGTCGGCGAGCTGTGGGAATCGCGTCTCGGCGACAACGAGCGCGCGGTGGAAGCGTACCGCGAGGTCTTGACCGTCGACCCGCAGAACCTGCAGGCGCTCAAAGCGCTTGAGCAGCTGTATCTCAAGGCCGGGCGCACCGACGCGTACCTGGACGTACTCGAGCACCAGCTGGAGGTCACGCCCGCCGACACGGAGCGCGTGAGCCTGTATCTGCGCATGGCGCAGGTTTGGGAGCAGCAGCCGGGCAAGGCCGAGCGGGCCATCGAATGCCTGCAACACGTGCTTGAGATCGACCTTCAGCAGCTCGGCGTGTATCGCGACATCGAGCGCCTGTACCGGGCCGAGCGGAACTGGGACGCCTTGGTCGACATCTACCGTCGGCACGTTCAGGTAGAAAGCGAGGCGCAACAGCGCACCTCGATTCAGCTGGCGCTAGGTCACCTGTTTGAAGAAGAGCTACGCGATCCGGACCGCGCGGCCGAGTCGTACAACGACATTCTCACCTTCGATCCCGATCACACCGACGCGCTCAAGGGCCTGTCGCGCATCTACGAGCAGACCGAGCAGTGGGATCGCGCGGTCGAGATCATGGAACGACTGGTGGGCGTGGTCGAAGCCAAGGAGAAGGTCGACCTCTGCTACCGGCTGGGCAAGATTTTCGACGAGCAGATGCAGATGCCGGAGTCGGCCGAGGAGCGCCTCTCGGATGCCCTCAGCGTGGATCCGACCCACGTGCCAAGCATGCTGTCGCTCATCAACCTGTACAAGCGGCGTGGCGATTCGCAGAAAGCCGCGCAGATGATGGTGAGGGCCGAGACTTGCACCCAGAACGTCCTCGAAAAGACCCGGCTTCTTTTCGAGGCTGGCAAGCTCTATCAGGTCGATCTCTCCGACGAGGAGCGCGCCAAGGATCTATTCGCCCGCACGCTGGAATTCGATCCAGAGCATGTGGAAGCAGGCGCCCCACTGGCGGAGATCTACTACCGACGAGAAGAATGGGCGCCGCTCATTCCGGTGCTGGAGATGCTGGCGCGCAAGACCGACCGACGCGCCAACAAAGAGCTGCACGTTCTTTACTACCGACTGGCGAAGGCCGCGGACAAGCTGGGCGATCAGGAGAAGGCGCTCAAGTGCTACCGCCAAGCCTACGAGCTGGATCCGACGCATTTGCCAACCCTGGTCGACCGCGCTGATCTGCTCTACCGGCGTGAGCAGTGGGACGACGCCTTCAAG
>PMLH01000634.1 GCA_003159055.1 Myxococcales bacterium | reverse complement strand
CAGAGGTAAGCTCGTCAGAGCTTTCCTCAGGTGCGATGCCTGGTGTGGTCGTGGTCATGAAATGCCGCTTGCTTGAAGTCTACCTCAAAGCGGCGCGGACGAAGAACTCGTCGAGTTTTTCCTTACGCTGCTCGTCTAGAAAATCGCAATTAACGCCGCGCCCTGCGATCGTCCAAGAATCCTTTTCATTCATGGCCGCAAGGTCAGTGCGAATCGATGCTATGCGTTCGTCCCATACCACAAGGCTCGAATCTTGTACTATCGTCAGGGCACATGCTCCTCGTTGTCGACATCGGTAATACCCACACGGCGTTCGGCCTCTTCGACGGTGACACATTGCGTTTTGATTGGCGTATCGAAACACGCAGAGAGCGCACAGCCGACGAGCACGCGGCCATAGTGCACGGACTCTTCGAAGTGGAATCTCTCGATATGCGCCAGGTTGACGCAGCCATCATCTCGTCAGTGGTTCCGCCCGCGACCATGCCCATGGAGCGTCTATTCGCCCGCTACTTCAACATCACGTCTCTTGTGGTTGGACCGGGGATGAAAACTGGCATGCCAGTGCTGTACGAGAACCCACGTGACCTGGGCGCCGACCGCATCGTGAACGCGGTCGCGGCCTACGCGCGTTGGCCTCAGGGCGCTATCGTGGTCGACTTCGGAACGGCCACGACGCTCGACGTGGTCACCGCGCGTGGTGAATACGCTGGCGGGATCATCACACCAGGCCTGCTCATCTCGGCCGATGCCCTCTATCGCGCGACTGCGAGGCTACCGCGAGTCGAGATCGCGCGGCCCAAGGCCGTGGTGGGCACCAACACCGTAGCCAGCATCCAGTCGGGTCTGGTGTTTGGCTACGCCGGCATGATCGATGCGCTGGTGAATCGCATTCGCGCCGAGGTCACCTATTCGCCGAAGGTCGTGGCCACTGGCGGCCTTGGCGCTTTGGTCGCGCGAGAATCGTCGACCATCGAGGAATACGACGAGCTTCTGACCTTGCGCGGGCTGAAGATCCTGTACGAGCGAAACCGAGGCTGATGGCGCGAACCCCGGTGTGGATGTGGAAGCTCTGAAACTGGAACCGATGGCTCCGGACGCGCTTCCGCGCGCAGTCGCCAGCGTGGTCGGGGGCGCGTCGCCAGCCAAGCTGATGGCGGTGCGCGGAATGGCGCCCCTGCGTCCGGTCGATCTGCTGCTGGCCGTCTATCAACTGTCGTTCGATGCAGATCCGGCGGTGAAGAGCGCGGCCGAAGCGGCTCCGGCCGGCTTGCCCGACAAAATTTTGCTCGGCCCGCTTGGCGATGGGCTGCCGCCGCAGGTGCTGCATTTTTTCGCCGAGCACCTGCCCCAAGACCGCCGCCAGGCCATCGAGAAGATCCTTTTCAACCGCGCCACCGCCGACGAAACCTTCGTGCACCTGGCGCGGAGCCTCGACGAGGCGGGCCTGGAAATCATCTTCCAGAACGAAGTGCGCCTGTTGCGCTCGACCCCCTTGGTCGAGGCGCTCTACTTCAACAAGAACGCACGCATGTCGTCGGTCAGCCGTGCCATCGAGCTTTGTGCGCGCAACAACATCCGGCAGCAGGGCATTCCCGGCTTCGACGAGATGGCTGCCGCCATCATGGCGGATCCGAACGCAGCCGTTCCATCGGTCGGCGATGATGCCTTCTCGGCGGTGCTCGGCGATGGCGAACCCGCGCAGGCGGAGAACCAGCCCGACGGATCGACCGGGGCAGCATCGTCCGAGGGGGAACCGGCGGCGGACGCCGACGGCGCGGAAAAGAAGAAGAAGGGCAGCACGACCTTCATCAAGTTCGACGAGCTCAAGATTTTCGAGAAGATTCGTCTGGCCACCGTCGGAAATGCCTACTGCCGTCAGGTTCTGATCCGCGACACCAATCGCTTGGTTGCCATGTCGGTGGTTCGTTCACCGTCGATCACGGACAGGGAAATCGTGGCTGCGGCCGCGAACCGCGCGGTTTGCGACGACGTGATTCGCTACATTGCCAACAGCCGCGAATACACCAAGAACTACGCGGTCAAGCAGGCGCTGGTGACCAATCCCAAGTGCCCGCTCGCCACGTCGCTGCGCCTGCTCAGCTTCTTGCACGCCGACGACCTCAAGACGCTGTCCCGGTCGAAAAACGTTCCCGGCGCGCTGGCGACAGCGGCCAGGAAACTAATCCAGACCCGTGAGAAACCCAGTGGAGGCTGAGCAGAAACCATCGCCCCGACCCTCTTCGGCCGAGCCTTCATTGCCGGCGCGGCTGGGCCTCCTGTTGTCGGATCCGGTGCGCGGAATGGCCGGCATCGTGGGGCGCAAAACCGGTGGGGTCAAAGACGCGCTGGTTCTCGTGCTGATGGGGACCTGCGCGTTTCGGCTGCCTGAGCTAATCCGCGGGGTGCGTTCGTTTTCGCGCGTTTCGCCTGGGTCCGGGCTGACCCAGTTGGTCGGGGTGTTCGGGTCCGAGCTGCGCACGGCGGCCTTCGTGGTCTTGATTTCGGCACTGGTCGTGACGATCCTTGCCGGGCGCGGGCGCAGGGATCCCTCGCTCGGGCTTGAGCTGGGCGCCGCTTGCTACGTGCCGTATTTCTTCGCGTGGGCGCCGGTCAGGTTGCTGGATCTTGACGCTTGGCTCGGCTACGTACCGACGGCTGTCAGTCAGGCCGTGCGGGTGCTCGCTTGGATCTGGGTGCTGGCGATGGTCGCCGTTGCGGTCTGGGTCGTGCGCCGTTCGAGCCCGCCCGCGGTTGCCGCTGCCTCGGCCTGGCGCGGACGCTACGTCGGGATCGGCCTCTTGGCGCTGCCGGCGCTCGGGCTCGTGATGAATTCGGTATGGAGCGCGCGACACTACGACCACCTGCGGCCGCTCGGGCGGGCCGACCAAGCGCCCGACTTCACGCTCGACCGCATCGATGGGACAGGCGGGCAAGTGAAGCTCGCCGATCTGCGCGGCCAAGTCGTGCTGCTGGACTTCTGGGCGACGTGGTGCCCGCCCTGTCTCGCCATGATGCCGACGCTGCACGAGCTCTACCGCGAGTGGCATCCGCGGGGCGCCGAGTTCGTCGGCATCGATTCCGACGGCCCGATGGCAACCCGCGACGAGCTGCGGGCCTTTCTTGCGCAGAATCCGTTCCCGTACCCGGTGGTGGCGGACGACCGCAACGCGGGCGGGGCCTACGGGGTTTCGTCGATTCCGCACATCGTCATCCTCGGCCGCGACGGCAAGATCGCCCGCGTCTTCGTGGGCGGGGTCGGGCGCGAGCAACTCGACAGCGCGTTGGCTGCGGCGAGCGAATGATTGGCG
>PMLH01000542.1 GCA_003159055.1 Myxococcales bacterium | reverse complement strand
GACTTGGCCCTGCTGCGTCTGGACCTCGTGGCTGCGGTCGGCGTGAACCACGAGGGGCGGCCGGCGGATTTGCACCTGGCGCATCTGGTGCCGCCGCGCGAAGGCAAGTCGCCCTGGGTGTCGCTGCCGACCACGCCTTTCCATCGATCGGACGTCGACTTCGTCGAGCTCATCGGGGCGTTGGAAGAAGAATTCGACCGTGTCCTGCCGACCGGACGTGCGACCCGCGCTGCCGAGCACGCGCTGCTGGTGGTGGCCGAGCTCGGCAAGCTGCGTGGCCACAGCGAAAGCCGCGTGCACGAGCTGCGCGAGCTGTGCCGAACCGCGGGCATCGAAGTGGTGGACGTGGCGGTGCAGCGCCGGCCGGAGCCCGATCCGCGCTATCTCATCGGACGGGGCAAGTTGGAAGACGTGCTGGTGCGAGCGATGCAGTTCGATGCCAGCGTGCTTATCTTCGACCCGGATTTGTCGCCCGGACAGGCGCACGCTATCGCGTCGTTCACGGATTTGAAGGTCATCGATCGAACGATTCTGATCCTCGACATCTTCGCTCAGCGNNGACATCTTTGCCCAGCGGGCGCGCAGCCGCGACGCCAAGCTGCAGGTCGAGCTGGCGCAACTGCGCTACCGCCTGCCGCGCCTTCAGGAAGAAAACACAATGATGAGCCGCCTGGTGGGCGGTATTGGCGGGCGCGGCCCCGGCGAAACCAAGCTGGAAATCGGGCGGCGCCGAGCGCGCGAGCGGCTGCACCGGCTGGAAAAGGACGTCGAGGAAACCCGGCGCCAGCGCAAGGGCCGGCGCAAGGCCCGCGAAGATCGTGGCCTTCCCGTGGTGGCCATCGTCGGCTACACAAATGCTGGCAAGTCGACCCTGCTCAACGGCCTGACTGGCAGCGAGGTTCTGGTCGAAGACAAGCTGTTCGCGACGCTCGACCCGACCACGCGCCGCCTGCGCTTTCCGCGCGAGCGTGAGCTGATTCTCGCCGACACGGTCGGGTTCATCCGCGACTTGCCGAAAGACCTTGCGCAGGCCTTTCACGCCACCCTGGAAGAGCTCGACGATGCAGATTTGCTCTTGCACGTGGTCGATGCCGCCGATCCGGATCGCGACGCGCACATCACCGCGGTCGAGCGAATTCTGGGCGACCTGAACCTGGCCGAAACGCCGCGCCTGCTGGTCTACAACAAGGTGGATCGCCTGCTGCCCGAAGAGAAGGCGATTCTCGAGAGCGGCGGGCAAAGCCTCGCCATCAGCGCGCTCGACCGCACGACCGTTCTGCCCTTACTGGCCGCGATGGAAACCGCCCTGTGGCGCGAAGGCCACCAGGTGCATGGATAGGGTGTAACTAGAACCTCAGCACGATGCCGGCGTTCTGCTGCGCCAACTCGACGATGAGCGCCAAGAGTTCGACGCCCTGACCTCGGTCGTCCAACCATCGGCTTTGGTCGTCCCAGCCGAAATGCCAAGCGCGATCGTGAAACGCGAGCCAGAGCTGTCGCAGCGGTGCTTGCGGCGAGAGAATCAGCTTGTGCGCCTGCCGGAAGGTGATGACCAGGGTTCCCTGCGCGTAGTCCGACTCGGCCAAGTCGGGATCGACATCTTCGAATGCGGCATCGATTCGTTTCAGAGTTTCGTCGATGCGGGTGCGATAGAGACTTTCGTTCATCATCTTGGCACCGGCTGCCTGGTATCATTTTCCGGGCGCGCGGCCCTGCTCGATGAGCCCGCGTAGCGCTTTGCGATCCTTGGCTTGCAACTCCTCCATCGGGTGGGCTTCTGCGCCGGCCGCTTCATCGGCCGCTTCGCCGTGCGCTGTGATCTGGTTGGGCGCATTCTTGGCCACACCTTTGACCACGCGGTTGGTCGCGCGATCGACCAACGTACCCACCTTGTCCTTGGTGCCGCGCACCAGCCCTTGCGACTCGGGCGTCTTCCAGATGGCCTGGACATGTTCGAGCAAGGTGCGTTCGCCCAGCGGAACCGTCGTGCCAAACCAAATCATGGCGCCAAGTCCGCCGAGCACGAAGATGAGCCGAAGCAGCCTGAACACGATCTTCCTGTTACCACCGGACGTGGCCTCACGCCACTTTCCAGGTCTACGCCGCACTAACGCCGCGGGTCGCCGACGCGAAAATGGTCGGCACGCAAGAGCAGCTTGGTCAGGCGCTCGCGATTGTCGTCGTCGATGGGATCGATGGTGGCGCCGAAGCCGGGTGGCCGCTTGTCTGGGTAGCCTTCGTCGATGCGGATGATGCGCGCATGGCACGTGATGTTGAATTCCGGGTCGTCCCCGATCCCATCCTCCAAGCCGAAAATGACCAGGCCCAGGTTCCGACCGGGGGTCAGTTCCGGATACTCTTTCGGGGTTCCCACCAAGTAGATGCCCCCGGACGAGACATTGCGAACTTCCATGATTTGCACATCACGCGCCTTGATCTCGGCCTGGGCGAACACTTCGATGCGAGGACTGCGGCGGCGGTTGGTTCCTGAATCGGGTGCCACGCCGGCCATTGTAGCATCGACCGCTGGCAAACCCGGCAGTGGTTTGGATGCCTGGAAATGAAAAGGCTACGGCGAGCCGGTGAAGCTCGCCGTAGCCAATGCGGAGTCGAGTGAAAGGGGTGGAACTAGAAGTCGTCGCCGCCGCCCATGCCGCCCATACCGCCCATACCGCCGCCGCCGTGACCGCCGCCAGGAGCTTCTTTCTTCTCCGGGATTTCGGTGATCATGCACTCGGTGGTGAGCAACAATCCAGCAATCGAAGCTGCGTTTTGCAGCGCGGTGCGGGTGACCTTGGTCGGGTCAACCACGCCGGCCTTGACGAGATCTTCGTACTGGTCGGTAGCTACGTTGTAGCCAACGTTGC
>PMLH01000308.1 GCA_003159055.1 Myxococcales bacterium | reverse complement strand
CAGACTGCTTCCGCGACCGAGGACATCAAGGGCAAGATTTCGGGTATTCAAGCGTCGACCGGCGGGGCCATGGGTGACATCGAGAAGATCGCCCACGTCATCAAGGAAGTGGGCGACATCGTTTCCTCGATTGCAGCGGCCATCGAGGAACAGTCGACGGTGACCAAGGATGTTGCCTCGAACATCGCGCAGGCCACCATGGGCGTGAAGGACGCCAACGAACGCGTTTCGCAAACCGCGGCCGTCGCACAAAACATCGCCAAGGATATCGCAAGCGTGAACGCGACCGTGACGGAATTGGTCGCAGGCAGCGAACAGGTGAAGGCAAGCACGAGCGAGTTGGCTTTGATTGCCGAGCAATTGAAGCACAGGGCGGCCACCTTCAAGGTGTAGGGGAAGACCATGGAGGCGCAGACCGCGGACAGCGATCGCCAAGTCTTGGCGATCACCTTCCTGGTGTCAGGCTCTCTCTTCGGCATGGAGACGTCCGTGGTTCAAGAGGTGGTGCGCTTGACCACCGTCACGCCGATTCACCATGCAGCTCCCTGTGTGGTCGGGGTGATGAACCTGCGCGGACACATTTCTACCGTCATTGATCTCTCTTCGCGTCTGGGGCTTGGACAGGTGGCGCTGAAGGGCGAGAAACGGATCATCATCGTGGAATGGATGGGCGAGCGCATCGGGTTGGTTGTCGACGAAATGCAGGACGTTCTCTCGGTGGACCGCGAGAGCATCGGACCGGCCCCCGAGAACGTTCGCTCTGCGCAGAGCCACCGCATGACCGGCGTGTTTCGCTCTGGCGACCGCATCGTGGCCATGCTGGATCTGGACAAGGTGCTCACGCTGGAGGGCGATATCGAAAAAGGAGGGGCCGGGCCGTCGTAGGCCACGGCACCGATCAATTCCGACAAGCAACCCCGACGGGAGTTCAAGCAGCGGATGCCACTTCGTGTATTGGTAGCAGATGATTCGAGCCTGTTTCGGCGGGCGGTTGCCGAGGCATTGGCTGGCATTCCCGATGTCGAAGTGGTGGGCAGCTCGCCCAACGGCAAGCTGGCGTTGCAGAAGGTTGCTGAGCTGAAGCCGGATCTGCTGACCCTCGACATGGAAATGCCTGAGATGGACGGCTTGGCCGTGCTTGAGGCCTTGCGCCAGATGGGCAGCACCACGTCGGTGATCGTCATTAGCGCTCTGACCTTGCGGGGCGGCCGCCTGACCATGCAGGCCCTGGAAAAGGGCGCCTTCGACTTCATTACCAAGCCGCAAGGCAAGAGCGGGGAGGAAAGCAAGGCCACGCTGCTCAAGGAGCTCGTGCCCCGGTTGCGCGCCCTTGCGCACCGACGGCAGATTCGCAGTATTTTGCAACCCGGTGGTGCGGCGTCGGCCCGTCCTGCGGCGGCGAGCTCGCCCGCCGCGCGAAATCCTTCTCGCCCTGAAAGGGCGGCGGTACGCACGTCGCGACCGGAAGTCGTCCTGATAGGCGTGTCGACGGGGGGACCTGCGGCGCTCGTGCGTCTGTTGCCGCCTATTCCCAAGGACATCGGTGCACCGATTGTCGTGGTTCAGCATATGCCGCCGGTGTTCACCCAGTCGCTCGCCGAGAGCCTGGCAAGCAAATGTTCCTTGCAGGTCCGCGAAGCCATCGACGGCGAGAGGCTCGAGGCCGGCACGGTGCTCATCGCCCCGGGGGGAAGGCAGCTTCGTCTTGCGGTCGGGCCGGACGGAGCGACACGCGCGCAAATTACGGATGATCCGCCGGAGAACAACTGCCGTCCTGCTGTCGACTATCTGTTTCGCTCGGCGGCGAACCAACTTCCTGGTCGGACCATGGCCGTGGTGCTGACCGGCATGGGCAATGACGGGACGCTGGGACTGCGCCTGCTGCGTCGCCACGGCTGCTTCACCATCGCGCAAGATGAGACGACGTCGGTCGTGTTTGGCATGCCCCGGTCGGCCATTGAGGCGGGTTTGGTGGACGTCGTGTTGCCGATTGACGCCATCGCGGCACGCATCCTGGCGACCGTCAAAGGGCGGGGGACGTGAGTCGGCTGGAGGGCAACGAGTTTTCGTTGTGGTCCAGCTATATCTATTCGACAACCCGAATTTCGCTCGACGCCAGCAAAGGCTATCTCGTAGAAACCCGGCTCTCGTCGCTCATGCGCGACACCGGCAGCCGATCGTACAGAGAATTGCTCGACAAAGTCCAGGGCGACACCTCCGGCGGCCTCAAGCGCAAGGTGGTTGGCGCCATCACCACCAACGAGACGTCGTTTTTTCGCGACACGTCCCCTTTCGAGCTGCTTCGCCAGAAGATTCTTCCAGATTTGGTCGATGTCCGGGCCAAGCAGCTTGGCCGCGCCAAGCCGCTCACGCTGCGCGTTTGGAGCGCGGCTTGCTCGACCGGGCAGGAGGTCTATAGCACTGCCATCGTGTGCAAGGAAACCCTTGGCGATCTGAGCAAGTACGATATCAGGATCCTCGGCACCGACATTTCTGACAAGGTCGTCGCACAGGCAAGCTACGGCAAATACACCAGACTTGAGCTCGACCGCGGACTTACACCCGAGAAACTCAATGCCTATTTCCGACCAGACGGCCCCGATTTCAAGGTCTCGGATCCCATTCGTGCCCTGACCAGCTTTCGCACCTTGAATCTGCTGGAGCCGCTTGCGTTCCCTTCCAGGTTCGACATCGTCTTCTGTCGCAACGTGGCCATCTATTTCTCGGAGGCGGACAAGCGGCAGTTGTTCGACAGCATCTCGCGCGTCATGGCCCCCGATGGCTATCTGATCATCGGCGCGACCGAAACGCTGACCGGCGTTTCCAGTCGCCTGGATCCGAGGCGCTACCTGCGCTCAATCTACTATCAGCCGAAGTGACCTTGCTTCCCGGCTCAAGATCGCGGCGCAAACTGACGCATCTATAAGGGAAAGGACCACCTGGCCGCGCGCTGCAACCGACGCGCGGCAACCCAGCGACATCGGCTGCGGGCGAACGCGAGCAAGAACAACGACCCATGAAGCTGGCTGAACAGCTTGAACTCATTCTGGACAACCGGATAGCGCAGGACAACCTGACGTTGCCGCTCCTGCCTGCGATTGCGGCGAGAGCCAACGACGTGGTTCGCCGGCCGGATGCAACCCCCAAGGATTTGACCGCGACGATCGAGCTCGATCCGATTCTCGCTGCATTGGTCATGCGCCAGGCTGCCAGCCCGGGTTGCAGAACCCTGGAACAGGCGGTGACCAAGCTTGGCCCACAAAAGGTGCGGACCATTCTCGCCGAAACCTCATCCCATCGAGTGATGGAGTCGCGCGACTCAAAATCCGCCGAGGCAACGCGGCTGATTTGGGAGCATGGTCGTGGGGTGGCGATTCTGGCACAGGATGTAGCCGTGCTTGCGGGCGTCGGGGAGCCGGATGCCTGTTACCTGGCAGGACTCCTGCACGACATCGGCAAAGCCGTGGTTGCGACCATGTTGCTCGAGGCGGAGGCGCAAATCGCGCAACGCAATCCCAAGCAATGGATCGACGGGGAAAGTTGGATCGGCGTGGTCGATCGCACGCACAGAAAGATTGGGATCAATCTGGCCAAGAAATGGCAGTTCCCGGAAGAGGTGCAAAACGCCGTGCTGACGTTTTCCGACTACGATGCGGCCAATCGGCAGTCGATCGCGAACGCCGTGCACTTCGGAAATGCGCTGGCCAAGCAGGTTGGCGTCTGTCTCGGCGAGGTCTCGGCCGCGGACAACGATGCGTTGGTGATGGTGGGAAAGTCGCTGCTCGGCCTCGACGACGACAGCATCGCCCGGGTGATCGACGACATCAAGGGCCGTTGCAAGCTGTCGTAGAGATGGGAACCCTGGGAGGGTTCCCAAACCCTCCCGCGCTCTGGCAAAGGCGGGCGAAGCCCGCCTTTGCCAACGCGATCGTAATGGGGCACCCCCGACACCTCGCGCGGCCTCGCCAAACCCTTGCGCTCTGGCTTCAGGCCTGCAGGAGCAGGCCGTGGGCAAAGCCCGCCTTCGCC
>PMLH01000192.1 GCA_003159055.1 Myxococcales bacterium | reverse complement strand
CATGACGTCAACTCAGTTTGGCGCGCTCACTCCGAGCGCGGTGGGTGGACTAAGCACTTCCCAGCTCGCCGCACTTGCTACCACGCAAATCGCGGGCTTGAGCCCTGCCAGCCTCAACTCGCTGACGACCGACCAGATGGAAGCACTCACGACCCGCCAAATCGCGGCCCTCACCAAGGCACAGGTTGGTAGCCTGACCAGCACGTCGGTCAACGCAATGACCGCGACCGAGTTTACGACCTTGTCCCCGACCCAGCTGGCGCAGCTGAGTGCGGCGGCCGTGGCTGGCGTGACCGAAGACCAACTCGCGGCCCTGACCACGAGACAAGCTCATGCTCTGACCAGCTCGGTCGTTCGAGCACTCGCGGACACCCAGCTGTTGGCCCTTGCGGACACGCAAGTCGCGGCGCTGGCCACCACGGCCATGAGCGGGCTGACTTTCACCGAAGTCGCCACGTTGACCGGCAATCAACTCGCCGCACTGTCAGCAACGCAGTTGTCGGCGCTGAGCACCACCACCGTGAGCGGACTCGCATCGACACAGCTCGCAGGCCTGACCACCGCTCAGCTCGCCGGGTTCACGGCAACGCAGCTCGGTGTTCTTGGCTCGGCCGCCATCGCGGCGCTCACCCCAAGCCAGATGGCATCGCTGACCCCCGCACAGATCAGGGGCCTCAGTAGTCTGGCCATCAACGAACTCGACACCACGCAGATGGCGGCGCTGAGCACGACGCAGCTAACGTCCCTGTCTGCAACACAAATAGCTGGCCTAGCCGGCACCGCTGTCAGTGCGCTCACCGTGAACGAGCTGGCCGCCCTGACGTCGATGCAGATTGCTGCCCTGACAGCCGCGGCGGCCGGTGGACTGACCGAAACTCAGATCGCGACCCTGTCCACGACGCAAATCGGGGGGCTGACTAGCACGGCTTTCGGGGCCATGGCGGACACCCAGCTTGCGGCATTAGTTTCCACGCAACTGCAGGCGCTGGCCACCGCCGCCATTAGAGGCCTGACTTCAACCGGGATCACCGAGCTGACCGGGGCGCAGCTCGCGGCATTGTCCTCGATGCAGCTTGCGGCGCTGACCAGCAATGCGATGGCCGGGCTTGCGCCGACCCAGATGTCCGTCCTTGCGCCAACACAACTGAGTGGCTTCTCGGCCGCGCAGCTGGCGGCTCTTGGCACAAACACCGTTGCCGCCTTGTCAACCGCGCAACTGGCGGGGCTGAGCATCACGCAGATCAAAGGTTTGTCCAGCACTGCTATCGGCGCGCTCAACGGCACACAACTGGCAGTACTGAGCTCCAAACAACTTGCAGCCCTGAGCACAACGCAAATCAGAGGCCTGACCAGCACAAGTCTCAGCGCGCTTGGCACCACCAGTCTTGCCGCTCTAACGTCGACACAGCTCGCAGCACTGTCCACCGCGGCCCTGCCCGGTTTGACCGGAGGCCAAATTGCGGCGCTATCCACCACGCAAATCCTGGGGTTGACGACCACGACGATTGGGGCACTGACAGGCGCCCAGCTGGCGGCCTTGACATCAACGCAGGTCGCGACCCTGACCACGACCGCGGTGGGCGGTCTGACGTCAGACGAAGTCGCTGCCATGACCGTCACGCAGCTGGGAGAATTGACCACGACGCAACTTCCCTCGCTGTCCGCCACGGCGGTCAAGGGGATGACTGCAAACCAGCTTGGGTCCCTGAATAGCACACGACTGGCGGTCCTGACTGCGTCTCAACTGGGCGCGCTGTCGACGGACCAGCTCGCGAGATTGAGCGCGGCGCAGATCTCTGCGCTCACCACCACCACGATCTTCGGGCTGGCCGACACCCAAGCCGGGGCCCTGTCGCTCACCCAGCTAGCCGGCTTGTCGACGGACCAAGTCGCCGCGCTGTCTGCCTCCGCTATTGCGGGCTTGACTACGACCGCGGTCGCCGCGCTGGCCCCCACGCAAATCGCCGCCGTGACTCCCACCGAGCTCGGCGCCATGACCGACAGCCAAATCGTGGCGTTGAGGCAAGACCAGATCGGCATTCTGACGACGACGCAATTCGAAGCCTTGTCAACGACTCAGGTCGGCGACCTGACCACGGGTCAACTGGCTGTCCTTGACCCCACCCAAATTGCGGCGCTGACTCCGAATCAATTGACGGGTCTGACATCAACGCAGCTTGCGGCATTGACCACGACCCAACTTGGAGCCATGAACACCGACCAGGTTGCCGCGTTGACAACGACCGCGCTGAGCGGCCTGACGACAGCCGACGTGGCCGCGCTGACCACGAGGCAAGTCGCCGCGCTGAGCTCGTCGCAGCTCGGCACATTCTCTACCGACCAAGTCTCGACCCTAGATGCCAACCAAATGGCGGCGCTGGGCACGACGGCGATGGGCGGTCTGCGCGACTCCCAGGTGGCAATCCTTACACCCACGCAATTGGCTGCGCTTTCTGCCAACCAAATAGGAGCGCTGTCACCCAATGCGGTCACCGGCTTGACGACCACGGAAATATCTTCGCTGAGCACCACGCAGGTCGGCGCCCTTCCGGTGCAAGACCTCGCCGCCTTGGCCAGCACGCAGGTCGCGGTACTTGGTGCGCCTCAACTCGGCATTCTCTCCACCGCCCAGATCGCCGCGCTCTCCACCGTAGCTATCCCGGGCTTGACTCCAGGACAGCTCGCTTCACTGACGCCTCTCCAGTTTGGAGCGCTCACCTCGACACAACTTGCGGCGCTGACCGAGACGCAAGTGGCGTCCCTGACGCCGTCTCGGATCTCCGGGCTAACCACGGCACAGATCGGCGGATTGGCAGACACACAAGTCGCGGCGCTGTCCTCCACGCAGCTGGCCACCCTCTCCGTGAGCCAGCTTGCAGCGTTGTCCATGGTTGGAATTGAGGGACTTTCGAGCACCGCGCTCGCAACCCTGACCACCACGCAAATCGCTTCCTTGAGCCCGGCCCAGATGAGCGTTTTGAATGAAGACCAGATCGCCGGTCTGACCACAGCCCAGCTTGGCAGCCTGACCACGACCCAGCTCAACGGCATGGGCGCGACCGAGCTTGCAGCTATCACGACCGCACAGATCGGCGCGTTGACCGCAACACAGATCGGCGGCCTTAGCACGTGGCAAATGGGTGCTCTTGCCAGCACGCAGGTGCAGGTTCTAGGTCCAGCTCAGTTGGCCGCCTTGACCACCACGCAGATAGGCGCCCTCAGTCTTACAGGTGTTTCAGCGCTGACATCCACCGAGCTCGCTTTGTTGACGTCGCGGCAAATGGCCAGTTTCACCGCCGCGCAGTTCGGCGCACTCACAGCGAGCCAAATCGGTGCGCTTGCAGTCGCGCAGCTTGGGGTGCTGACGACTACGGAGCTGAGCGGCCTCACCGACGTGCAGGCCGCCGCATTGACCATGACCCAGCTTGGGTACCTCAACGCCACGCAGATGGCAGCTCTGTCCTCGACGGCGGTTAGCGGTCTTACCCCGACCCAACTTGCGGCGCTGTCGGCGACGCAGCTCGGACAATTGACCCCAGCGGAGTTGGCGGCTTTGACGACGACGCAGGTCGCGATTCTGTCCAGCACACAAATTGCGTCGCTGACGACCACGCAACTCGGGGGGTTGACCAGCGACGAAATCGCGGCCCTCACCACGACCCAACTTCGTGCGGCAACCCCGACCCAGATTTCTGCGTTGACCACCACGCAGGTCCGCGCCCTGGTGGACACGCAAATCAGCAACCTGTCGCCAACGCAACTTGGAGCTCTCACCACGGCGCAGATCGGCGCGTTGAGCGGCAACGCGATAGCCGCGCTCACAGCGGGCGAGCTCGGTGCGTTGACCACAAGGCAGCTCTCGTCTTTGACCTCGGCGCAGGTCGGCGCGCTGACCACCACCCAGATCGCCACCCTGACAACTGGACAACTAGGCGTCCTGACCGAGACTGAGATGGGCGGCCTGACCTCCACCGCGCTCGCGGCCTTGACCCCAAGCCAGCTTGGGGCCTTGAGCACCACCCAGATAGCGGCCTTGTCCTCCTTGGCCATGCCCGGACTCACCACCGTCCAGTTCGCAGCCCTCTCTGTCTCGCAGTTTGCGGCCTTGACCGCAAGCGAGCTGGGAGCATTGACCACCACGCAAGCAGCGGCCCTGCCCACGACTCGGATCTCGGCGCTGTCCACAACGCAACTTGCAGGTCTGACCGCAACGGAGATCGGGGCCCTGAGCATTGCCCAATTGAATGCGATTGCCACAACGCAAATGGCCGCGCTCGCCACGCCGCAGGTCCGCGGTCTGACCTCCACCCAAGTGGCGGCGTTGACCACGCCGCAAATCGCGGCATTGTCCACCACACAGGTTGCTTCCCTTTCGACCACGGGCGTTGCTGGACTCACTCCGACCGAGCTCGCTACCCTGACCGCAAGGCAAATGGCGGCGCTCGCCTCGACACAGATTGCGGCGTTGACCACGACCCAGCTGGGTCTCTTCACCAGCACGCAAATCGCGGCGCTGACGAATGCGCAAATCGCCGCATTGACGTCCACCGAGATCGCCACGCTTAGCACAACCCAAATTGGTGCGCTTTCCACGAGCCAAACCGCGTCCTTGTCCGCGTCTGGCGTCGCCGGTTTGACCGCCACACAAATCGCGTCCATGTCGACGACCCAGTTGGCTGCCTTTACCGACGGCGAGGTTGCCGCCTTGTCCACCACCGCGCTGTCCGGACTTACGAGTGACCTTCTTGCTGCTCTCACGACGACCCAGCTCACGAGCCTCGCCCCAACCGGCGTCGCCGCACTCAGCACCACCGTCATTTCCAATCTAACAGCGACCCAAATCGCGCTCTTGACGCCCACGGAGCTGCGAGGCCTGACGTCTACCCAGGTCGCCGTGCTCTCCACGGACCAGATCGCTGACCTGACAACGACGCAAATTGCCGCCGTTTCCACCACCGGAATCAGTGGCTTAAGTCCAACCCAGCTTGCTTCCCTGGCCACGACTCAGCTGGCCGCGCTTTCCGCGTCCGAGATGGCGGCGTTGTCCACCTCGGCCATCTCCGGTCTGACCCCGGAGGCACTGGCGGCACTGACGGAGACACAATTCGCCAGTCTTTCGGCGACCGGCGTCACAGGGCTGTCGCCCACGATGGTCGCAAGCTTGACGACTGCCCAGGTGAACCTCCTGAGCCCGGCGGAGGTCGGAGGCCTCACGGCCAGCCAGGTCGCCGCCCTAAACACAACCCAATTCGCCGCTCTCACCTCGGCGCAGATCTCCGCGCTGTCGTCCAGCGGAGTTTCCGGTCTGAACGTGACCCAGATAGCCGAATTGACAGCGACTCAGCTCGCCGCACTGGCTGATACTCAAATCGGCGCTCTGACAACCAGCGCGATCGGCGCCCTGTCGACCACTCAAATCTCGGCATTGACAATCGACCAAATCGCCGGACTGCAGCGCATGCAGCTGCGGGCACTGACGCTCGGACAGCTTCAGGAACTGTCCGCCGACCAGATTTCAAACCTGAGCGAGGTCCAGATTTCCAGTCTGACAGCCACTCAGCTGCAGAACCTTACCCCTACGCAGTTGAGCGCGTTGACCGCTTGGCAGATAGCCGCGCTGAGCCCGGCCCAGATGGGCATTCTGGCCCCCAGCCAGCTAGCACTCCTCGCGCCTACCCAGTTCAGCGAGATTACGACCACGACGATCGCGGCTTTGACGACGACGACCATTGCTTGGTTGACACCGGCTGAAATCGAAGCGCTCAATCCCACTCAAATCGCGGCCTTTACCGACGCGCAGTTGGCGAGCATGAGCGACGCACAACTCCAGGCATTGACTGACGCCGAAGTATGAGCTATCGGAATCGTGCGTACTCAGACACGGAAGGCAAGGCCATGGTAACTGACATCTTCACATCCGCCATCATTCAGGCCACGGCGCGAACGCTCTCGGTGTCCGATCTCATCCGCACCGCCGAAACACTCCGGCAAAGCGGCCAAGCTGGCTCGGTGGAGAACCTTTACGCGGTGTGGGTCGAGTGCAATCCGGACGACCCCTTACTCTACGCGGTTCTGTTCAACTACGCCGTCACACTTACGGATGCGGGAAAGCTGCAGACCGCGCAAGCGTGTCTCGAGCGTGCACTGTCGCTTCAGCCGGATTTCATGCCGGCCCATATCAATCTTGGGCGTGTGCTCGAACGGTTGGGCCAGGTCGGCCCAGCCGTCGCTCAGTGGTCCGCGGCCTTGACCAAGATGGCAGCCGTCAACGGTGTCGCCGTTGGCCACAAGACCACGGCGCTGAATCAGAGTGCGCGTGCACTGGAGACCGCGAACCAAGACGATGCGGCCGAGAGCCTGCTTCAGCAGAGTCTGGAGTTGGACTGCCATCAACGAGAAGTCATTCAGCACCTGATCGCACTGAGACAACGACAATGCAAATGGCCCGTCGTGTTGCCCTCGGAGCGGATAGGCCGAACCGCTCTGATGGAAGGAATGTCCCCGCTGTCGGCTGCAGCCTACTCGGACGATCCGATGCTGCAACTGGCCTGCGCCTGGTTCTACAACAAGTGCGATGTTGGCACTCCCGAGGATGCAATAGTTGCATGGCCCAATGCGCTGCGAAGCACAGGCAGGTTGCGCATCGGATATCTGTCATCCGACCTGCGCGAACATGCCGTCGGGTATCTCATGGCTGAGGTCTTGGGATTGCACGACCGTCACCGTGTGGAGGTTTTCGGCTACTATTGCGGCCCAGAATCGCACGATCCGCTGCACGCGAGCTTCAAAGCCGGTGCGGATCACTGGCGGTCTATCGGAGGCATGGATGACTCCGCTGCCGCCCGACAGATGACAGAGGACGGCATCCAGATTCTCGTAGATCTCAACGGCTACACGCGCGAGGCGCGCCTCAAGCTTGTCGCGCGCCGCCCTGCGCCCGTCATCGTGAACTGGCTGGGTTTTCCGGGAACCATGGCCAGTCCGTATCATCACTATCTGATCGCAGATGACTGGGTCATTCCCGAGACACACGAAATCTACTACTCGGAAAGAGTGCTGAGGTTGCCTTGCTACCAGCCCAACAATCGCAAGCGCCAAATTGCCTTGCGACCGCCGTCACGCGGGGAAGTCGGACTTCCCGAGAAGGCCATGGTGTACTGCTGCTTCAATGGCACGCACAAACTCAACCGTACGACATTCGATCGGTGGCTGAGGATCTTGAAGGGTGTTCCGGATAGCGTGCTCTGGCTGCTGAGCAGCACTGAGGGTACGCACGAGCGACTGCGAGAGTACGCGATCCAACGGGGTATTTCGCGGGAGCGCCTGGTCTTTGCCGAGAAGATGGCGAATCCAGCACATCTGGCTCGCTATGCGCTCGCGGATCTGTTTCTTGATACAACGCCCTACGGCGCCCACACGACGGCGTCGGACGCGCTCTGGATGGGGATTCCGGTACTGACGCTGAGCGGCCGGTCATTCGCGTCGCGGGTTTGCGGCAGTCTGGTTAGGTCCGCCGGCATCCCGGAGCTCATCTGTTCCTCGGGCGACGAGCTCGTCGAGCGGGCTATTGGCTTCGGGCAGAAGCCATCGCTGCTTGAACCATTGCGGGAAAGGCTGCGCGCTTCGCGCGATTCAAGCACACTGTTCGACACGCCGTCCCTGGTGCTTCACCTGGAGGAGTTGTATCGACGGATGTGGAACGAGTTCGAGCAGGGAGCCTTGCCTCGACCAGACCTTGCGAATCTCGATGTCTATCTCGAGGTCGGAAATCAGGTGGACCACGAGGAGGCAGGGGGTCAGTCGATTGCCGACTACCGTGGGTGGTGGCTTGAGAGATTGACGAAGCGGCACGGCTTCCGTCCCATCGCACAGGATCGCCGATTCGCGCAAGGGTTGGCATTCGCCGGTCCAAGAAGTTAGCCCTTGCGTCCGTCGCGGATGACGTAGGCCGCCGCGGTAAGGTGTCGCGCTTCCTGCGGCAGGCCGTCGCACTTCGGGGAGTCTCCGATATCCAGTTCGCCCAACGGAATGCGCCCTGGGGGCGGCAAACGCCCGTGGCATCCGCCGTGCAGGTGATCTCCCTTGTCACGCACCACTTGGAGATGACTCATGCAAACAAGACACCGAGAATCAAAGAGAAACGTCCTTGGTGACATCGTTGCGGCCGCGTACCAACTTGGCGGCCACCTAGCCCTGGGCGCACTCGCCGGGTGCGTCCTCGTTGCGACCGCACTGGCTGGCTGTGGAGGGAATTTCGACAACCGATCACGGACCGAGTCGCGAGGAGAGGAGATGGACAGTGGCGCTTCTGACCGCTGTGTGAAACAGTCGTGGGCGGTCGTCCTTGGATTCTCCATCGACGCAAACGGTGTGGTATCACGCGCGAGCACGGATTTCTTGCCAGCCAGTCGGGTGCGATTGACTCAGTCAGTTTCGACGGTTTCGCAAGGAGCACCAGGGTCTGAGGGCCTGCTCGCGGCATCGTTGATCTCAGCCGGCGGCGATGTCCTGTCACAAGATCTGCTCGACGATCCTCGCTCGGACAACGACCATGGGACGGCGGAACGCGGCAACAGTCACAGCGTGCTGTCAATTCAACTCGTTCCGGGCATCAGCCGTCTCGTCATCACGAACTGGGAAACGGGTGCAGCGCTGCTCGATCTCGACCTTCAGGGCGACATCCAGCTTCTCTGCTTGAACCAGCCATGCCTGAGTCTCTGCGGCAATCCGGATGGCGGCTCGTTACCGCCGCTCGACGGCAGCGCAGATCTTCCCGCGGCCATCGACGAAAGCGGAACGGAGTAGGGAATGAGGCCCACATAGGCTCATCGACGTGACGCCAGCCGCATCGAGGTCACGCGAAGATGCTCTTGCGCGCGGTTTCGCAAATAGCGAGCACCGCGGGATGTCGGATTTTTCGTTCGACGGAGATCGCGTAGAAGCTCTGCTTGATGTCGGCGGCCCGGCCCAAAAGCCGCAAGTCGTAGCGTCGCAGGATGTCTTTCGCGACCACATCGGGAGCGGTAAGAACTCCGGTCCCCGCTTCTCCCAGCACCTTGCTCAAGTCGGTGTTATCCAGCTCTGCGACGATGTTCGGCCGAATGCCATTGGAATCGAACCACTCGTCCAAACTCCGGCGCAGGGGTGAGCTGCGGCCCGGTAACAAGAAGGGTACGTTGTCGAGAGACGTGGGAAAGCGGCGGCGGTATGCCTTGGCCAGCGCGGGGGCAGCGAAGAAGGCCGTGCCGCATTCGCCTAGCAAATGGCTGAAAGCCCGCACCGGGAGATCCGAGGTGATCGGTGCGTCGGAGAGCACGACGTCGATGGAATAGGCCGCCAGATCGGCAAGGAACGCCTCGGTCGAGGAGTCCTCGCGATAAACGACCTGTACATTCTTCTCGAGTCGGAACGCGGGTTCGAGCATGCGGTGCACGATCGATTTCGGCAGCGAGCCGGAGGCCCCTACCACGAGGCGAAGCGTCCGTCCGCTCGGGCGGCCTTTCACGGTGTCCAGGAATTCTCGACCGAGGGCGAAGATTTCCTCGGCATAGCCAAACGCCACGCGACCTGCGTCGGTCAGGACCAGCTTCCGTCCTTGGCGCAGGAACAACTTTTCGCCCAGGACGGCCTCGAGGCGATGAATCTGACCGCTGATGGTCGGATGAGCCAGACGCAGCTCTTTCGTCGCCGCCACAATGCTTCCTTTTTTTGCCACAACCCAGAAATAGAGAAGGTGGTGGTAATTGAGCCAATCCATGGCCAGAGAATAGTGCGACCTCACGCGGAAGACACCATAGAAATGCTTCGGTCGACACGACCTGCAAACGATGGGCGACTCTTCTGGCGCACCCAGTGCGGCGATTCGTCGCACCGCCAACCAAGTGAGTGGGTGATACTAACTGCGGGTGGACTGGTTCGCTGGTGAACCCGGACGCCTGCCCACGCCGGCCGCATTCGTCGCTTTTTCGAACGGGTCGTGACGGTATTTCCTCTTGGTCGGGCGACAGTTTTCACGCTATGGAAACCAGCCGCGCGGGGGAGTCTTCAACGCCCGGACACTTTCGGAGGAACCCATGGTCCAATTCGAATTCACACCGGCCTTGGAAACGGGAAACCGCGATATCGACGCTCACGTCCGCACGCTGCTCGCGAGCGCGAATGAAATTCTCTTTTCGAAAGCACTGGATGAATCACCACAACAGTTTCAGCGAGCGCTGAGATTCTTCGTCGCCTACTTGGACTATCATCTTGCTTCGGAAGAAACCGTAATGGCGGAAACGCACTACCCCAGCAGGAACGTCCACTCGGCCTTCCACACCCACGTCCGTCACGAAGTCACCGCGGTGGAAAGGCGCGCGTACAGGGAAGGCTCATCCGAAGAAACAAGGCATGCGATCTACTTCATGGTCGAAGACTGGCTCATCTACCACGTCAGAGGGGCCGACCGGCAGTTCGCCAATTTTCTACGCCAAGCCCCTCCCACGCAGGCGACCGCTCGGCTTCCCGGCATCCGCGAGCTGAAAGCATCCGGCTCGTATGCGCTCGCCTTCGACGAGCAAATGATGGAACGCATGGCTGAGCTGGGGCACCTGGAGCGCTTGCCCTGGTTCTCGCCCGCGAACGAGACGACGCCAAGCGCGGCACCTGAAGATCAGGTGGCCGAGCGTCGAGGTTGAACGCAACCACGGCTCGATCGGCGGTGCCAACAATTCTCCGGCACTTCGAAGTTCACGGCGTATGTTTGGTCAGAGCCATTCGAGGCCACTGGATCCTCGTCTTCTCGTTGCTGGCGGGTCAGGGCCACGCTCAACCTCAGTCGTTTCCCATGCCCATTCCGAAACCCGTGCCACCGCCCTTACCCGGCCCATGCTGGGCGAGCCATGTGCGCTGTGCTGGCGTCAGGACGTCATGCAGCTGGAGGAAGAAGTCGCTCCAAATGGCTTTCATTTGGGCATGCAACCCATCCACCTCGGCTTGTTTGTTCGCGATGGCCTGGCGGTCAAGCGGGTCAGCGGCCCACAGCGTCTTTATGTCCTTGCGAAGGGCGGCCATCTGCGTGTGAAGGGGCGCGGCTTGCTGCATGGCCGTGGCCCTTAGATCTGCAATCTTCTGCTTCTGGTCTGAAGTCAGATCGGGAATGGCCGAGAGGCCACCACCGTGCATTCCGCGATGGCCCATGCCACCGCCGGCTGGTGCTTGAGCGAAGGCTGGGGCGGACATTCCGGCGAGCAGGATGGCGCCAATTGCGATAGTCGAAATCCTTGTCATGGGGTGTCTCCGTCTGCTGTTTGCAGTCGCCTTTTGAACCAGCAAGACGCATGCCATCAGGGCCGACATCGTGTGGCCCCAGTTTTTCCTAGCGATCTCGACGGGCGGAGGGAATCGGCTTGACCGGAGAGACAGGCGCCAAGTCTCGGACAGAGGCGTCATCCGCACCTGCTTCGCGGATTTTGCAGTCGATGCCAGTCCTTTGATCCATGACGGATGTGACAACGGCGGTCAACGCACTGTCGTCTTGACGACGCAGCGGCAGGGTGCCGCGCGGTCTGAGCCAGTCGCGACAGGTTGCCGCGGCAGCGGGGCGATCCGCGTGCGAAGCACTGGCAAACCCGGCTTCCTGGCCGTTCCTCGGTTGGCACTGGGCTTGCTGTTCCCTCGATCATGCCCCGAAAGGAGGCTTTCCATGAAGACCCAACACCTCGAATACGCAAACCCCACTGCCTGGCCGTTGCGCACGCGACTGGCCGGCAGCAATCAGATTTCCGATTCCTCCGGAGCCGGGCGCTTGGCACCGAAGCATCCCGTGGCTGTCAGCGAAACCGGGCGCGCCCTGGGATGGATAGAGCGCACCCTGCTGGCGAGCCTGGTGCCCAGGTCCAGGCAGCGCAACCGCCCACCCCGCCGCCCGAGATGCTGCCACCTGCGCCGCCCGCGCAGCCGCCCGCACCGCCGGTCGAGGCCCAAGTGCAAAGCCAGGCCCAGCCCCAGGGCCCACAGCCTGGCGGAGGCGCTCCGGGGCAGGGAGCGGGACAGTGGGTCTACACCAGCGAGTACGGCTGGATCTGGATGCCTTACGGTAACCAGTACACCTACGAGGGCTCGCCGAGTGACGCCTATCCCTATGCCTACGCCTACTACCCCGGCAGTGGCTGGATGTGGCTGGCGGCACCTTGGGTTTGGGGCTGGGGCGCCTATCCTTACTTTGGCGTTCGCGGACCGATGGGATTCGGGTGGTACACGGGCCTTTTTCACGCCGGCTACGGTTGGGGCTCATTCCGCGGCGGCGGTCCTGGCAGGGTGGGAGTCAGCGCCGGGGCTCGCGGCGGCGAGGTCACTCGCACCGCAAGTGATTATCACGCTGCAAGCGTGAGCCGCGGCAGCTCGGGAAGCGTTTCACGCGGAGGCGGCGGCCACTTTGGCGGCGGCCACGGCGGACATCGCTAGTGGAGATTGTGGTGGATGCTGTGGAGTGAAAGGAAGACCTCATGAAAAATTCGTGGACAATGATGACAGGGAAACACATCGGCAAAGCTGCTTTCGCCCTTGCCGCCTTTCTTGGTTTGTCGGCCAGTCCTGCGGTGGCCTACCCTGGGCTGCCCTCTCGAAGAGAAGATGTTCCCCAAGACCGCAGACAACACCACCGCGATCAGACCAGGTCCGAGTCCGCCCAGCCACGCGGCGACAGTGACGGCGAGATAGAAGAACAAGAAGGGATCGACGCTGGGGGGTGGAAGGACTTCGTGCTGCAGCAGGGCCGCCGTCAAAACGATCAGAGGACTGGCGGCGTAGGCGACAGTCCTCGAAATGGCGGGCGGCCCCAGGGGCAACACTCTTCGGACAGCATTCTTTCCAGAGCCGTTCTGACTCATGTCCCCACCTCGTGTTCAACCGAGTCGCTTTGGCCCAGCCCGTGTCACACGATACCGCACCAGAGACCGCAAAGGGGGTGCAATTTTCGCTCGTGGGTGGTGGACCTGGCGTGTGAACCGGATGGGCGTGCAAAACGGTTAGTAGTTGCATCCATCGATCGGCGGTTCGCCTGCGATGGGATCCGTGCAGGTTGAGCACTGCATGTCGATCTTCGTGCCAACCGTCAGGGGACCCGCATTCATCTCCGACCTGGTTCGCAGGACGTTGACCAGTTGGCCAAGACCGGGGCATTTCGTGGTGTCGTTCACCAGCTCCCAGCAATCAGTGGAAATCGTGTCAGGAGTCGCGCCAGTGGCGCATCGAGGAAGGGAATCGGCGCTCTCTTGATAGACACCGTTCGCATCCGGAATGCGGTAGGCGACCCGACAGTCCGGCTGGATGCCAGGCGTGTTTGGGTCTGTGTCGATGAGCTTGTAGTCGACGCACAGATTCTGCAGCTTGCTGGCGATGGCCGCGCCGATTTGGCTCAGGGCTCCCGAGTAGTCAGTTTCGCAGATACTGAATTTCAATCCATTGGGACCGAATTCGTCGATGAAGGCGGATTCGCGCAAGCCTGGGCCAGCGCCCCACCCCCAAGCGTCGTCGTCGAATCCGGTCTTCGGATCCAGATTCTGTGGCCGATGGTTGGGGTCGTAGCAGAGCGACCAGTAATCGTAGATGTCTGGATGGACGGTGTCCAGGGTGTTCGGATTGGGTCGCAATGCGAATTTCACAGGCTCGGCTTTCGACATGTCCCCGCCAAGGGGCCAGCCGAAGATGCCTGCCACGAGAATCTGGTTTGCGGGATCCGACTTGAGAGATTTGATCTCATCAGCAATGTGTATGTAGTCCCGAAGCGGACTGCAACTGGTCGGCACGGAAGTGTCAGTCCCCTTGACCCCGTCCAGTCCGTTCGGACATGCGTCGGTCCTGGCGACACAATTGGTGAACGACGTCTGAAAGGCCGCCGTGGTCGGGTAGCCAGGAGGCGCGTTGGTAAGATTGGTTCCATTGCATGCGTAGGCGCGCGTCGAGCAACGCAAGCTGGCCGACTCGCCAGCCAACTCGGGCTTGTCCCCGAACATCCCGTCGTCCGTGGCCGCGGAACAGTCATCCTCGTCGCTTAGAAAGACCAAACCGAGGTAGGCGCTGGGACGCATCATCGTCTGTTGTTTGTCATTGCCAATGCCTTTGCCGACCAGGGCGAATTCGAACGCCTGAAGCTGGTGCTCCTCGCCGCACCCCAAGGTACCAAGGTTGCTGGCCAGGCAGGCGAACACATCGTTGACGTCGCCCGTGTAATTGACCGGTTGTCCGTTTGCGTATTCGAGCCACATCGCACTGGAATCTGTGACGCCACAATCTCGAGCCCCAATCATCTGGAACCGCCCAAGATCTCCGTAATTGCTGGCTGTGCCGTCTGGAAGCGTCTTGGGACCGCAGGTGCCGTCCGTGTAGGCGCCACCCGTGCCAAGGTCGCTGTCGATGATCGCCACGCGCAGGTCGGGCAAGGCACCGCTTGTGGGATCGCGAAGCGCTGCAAGCAGCTTGGGAAATTGGGCCTTCAGCTTGGCTTGTTTGGGCGCCATAGAGGGCGAATTGTCGATCATGAACACCAGATCGAGCTGTCGAACCGGCGAGACGGAGATGTAGAGATCGGTCTCCTGGGCCGGCTGCGGTATGGGTTGGGTCAGTGGGTGCGACGTGCACGCGAACCAGGCAACCGGGATGGTCACAAGCACCAGGGCCCAGGGAAGATAGTGCCATCGAAGCAATGCAATATCGCGCGTGGAATTGTGATTCATGGAAGTCCTCCTTGCGCACCGATGATGTTCTGATTGCGCATTGACGAACTCATTCGAAGCCAAAGTCGTGCCAAGGTGAGTGTCCCGTTTTGTCGGGAGTCAGAGGCTACCTGGCTCGATGCGAGACAACGCAATTGTCTTCGATGACAACCGAGTTGAACGGCGACACCCAGGGGCAGCCGCCAATTCTGCACGTAGACGCCGGCAGGTCGTCGACAGACTCAAGATGTGTCCAGAAATTGGATCCATGGTTCAGGATTGAACGGGTGACGGCCCGCGGCCGCGAGACGATGGCCAGTGCCACGGAGGAGGAATTGTTCCTCACCCCCGGGCCCCATAGGCGTTAAGCGGCAGAGGAAGACAGAATGACGGCCCGCGATTTGAGGAGAGACTGGTGGACCTGGTCGTCCCTCTCCCTTCGGGAGAGGGTGCAGTCTCTTCTGAACCCAGACGCCGAGGTCAAGGATATCTTTGCCCTTACCCCCGGCCCCTCTCCCGAAGGGAGAGGGGTGAGCAAGGGCCGGTAATTCCTGGCCAAATCCGTCCCTCTCCCCACGGGAGAGGGACCAAAGGGTGAGGGTGATTCTTCCCCTTCGTGGCAGTGACCATCGCGAGCTCGCGGATGGTCGGGACCCCTCCTCCTCGCCTCGGTCTGATCCGATTTCTGGACACCTCTTCAGCGGCCCTTGGCGTGCACGGTGGCGGCTGAAGTGGCGGGAAATCTGGGATAGAGGATGGTTGCTTCTGGCGTGGGGGTGTTCGCGATGCCGCTCGCGCCGTTGCGGTGGAGGTGCCGGTGGCGTACACAATCCTTGCCGTCTTGCTTGGCGGCGTAAACCAGCTTGTCGGCTTGTTGGATCAATCGATCCAGCGTTGTCCGCGGTCCATCGATGGTTACCGCCCCGATGCTGAGACTGGCCGTCGACCGGCCCCGCATGGTGCCGTGGAGCGCGGCCATGAGCTTTTCCAGGACCAAGGAGGCGGCCTTGTCATCGGCCTCGGGCAAGAGCAAGACGAACTCATCGCCGCCGTAGCGTGCGACGACATCGAAGGCACGCAGGTTGAGCCGGAGGGTTTCCGCAACCTCGACCAGCACCCGGTCGCCGTACGCGTGTCCGCCCTCGTCGTTGATCTGCTTGAAATCGT
>PMLH01000616.1 GCA_003159055.1 Myxococcales bacterium | reverse complement strand
ATTCGCAAGGTCAACTTCAGCGTGACCAATGCGCGCGTCGGTCAGCAGACCGACTACGATCGCTTGACGCTCGAAGTGTGGACCAACGGTACGGTGAAGCCGGAGGACGCGGTTGCCTACGCAGCCAAGATCTTCAAGGATCAGCTCTCCATCTTCATCAACTTCCAGGAGGGCGCCGAGCCCGCGCCGGAAGCCACGGTTTCCGAAGAGCAGCAGAAGCTCAACGAGAACTTGTGGAAGTCGGTCGACGATCTGGAGCTGTCGGTGCGTTCCGCGAACTGTCTGCAGAACGCGAACATTCGCTACATTGGCGAGCTCGTGCAGAAGACCGAGTCCGACATGCTCAAGACCAAGAACTTTGGTCGCAAGTCGCTCAAGGAAATCAAAGAAATCTTGGCCGGCATGGGCCTCTCCCTCGGCATGAAGCTGGAGGGCTGGCCGGGTGACGGTCCGCCCAAAAAAGCCTAAAGAAGGCCTAGAGACAGCCCAAGCATCCAAAGCGATTCCAGGAATTCCCCTCCCAACCCGTAGAGCACCGAGTATTTAGGCCAACATGCGACACAAGAGAGCTGGACTTCATCTTTCCCGGACCTCCGCCCACCGCAAGGCGTTGTTTTCCAACATGGTGGCGGCATTGCTCACCTACGAGCGGATTCGGACCACCGTGGTCAAGGCCAAGGAGATTCGTCGCTTGACTGAACGTGTCATCACGGTGGCACGGCGGTTGGGGCCGATCTTGACCAAGAAGCCGGACAAGCGCACCGACGAGGAGCGCGCCCGCGTGGTTCATGCCATGCGCATGGCTTTGCGAACGGTGCGTGACCGCGATGCGGTCCTGAAGCTGTTCGAGGAGATCGCACCGCGCTTTCTGGCACGTCATGGTGGCTACACCCGCCTGATGAAGACGGATCAACGTCCAGGCGACGCGGCTCCGATGGGGTTCCTTGAGCTGATTCCGGCAGAGGGCGACGAAGCTGCGCCGAAGACGCCGGGGAAGGGGAAAGAGGGTAAGGAAGGCAAAGAGCCCAAGGAAGGTGGCGAGGCCAAGAGCAAGGCGAAGGCCGCCGCTCCGGCCGGGGCAAAACCGGCCAAAGCCCCGAAGGCCAAGGCCGCTCCCACGCCGAAGGCCAAGAAGGACGGTGGTGCCGGACGTGCACCAGCGAAGTCGGCCGCGACCATGAAGCGGTCGAGCCGAAGCCGCGGCGGCGACTAGCCGTCAGTAGATCCGGCTAGCAAGAGCGCCGCCTTTCAGGGCGGCGCTTTCGTATTGACTGCTCGGTTGACATGCGGGGACGAGTAGCGGTAAGTCCCACCCATGGGTGGTTCAGGCTCTGAGCTCCCTGGCTTGGGAAGCCCGCTTGCAGTTTCGTTCATCTCGCTTGGTCTGGTCTGTGTGGTTGCCTATTGGGTGCTGCGCTGGCTGGGGCGAAAGGGCGTAGGGGTTTCGTCTGCCAACGTTCGGGTGCTCGGGCACTGCTACCTGGAACCTCGGCGGTCGGTCTACCTGGTCGAAGCGGCTGGACGTTGCTTCTTGTTGGGGGTAGGCGACGGGCCAGTGAACCTGATTGCGGAGGTTGACCGCGCCGCCATCACCGAAGTGTCGCCGGCTGGGGAGAAGACGGGGAGTATCTTCGTGGATGTGCTGTCCAAGATTCTGAGGAGGCGCAGCCCATGAACGTGACCGTCGCGTTGGCAGCTGCCGTCGACCAGACGCACGGACTGGCGTCACGGCCGGTGATGCTCTTCCTGGCGATCGGTGCGCTGTCGATTGCGCCCTTTGTGCTCTTGTTGATGACCAGCTTCGTGAAGATCGCCCTTGTGCTTTCAATCCTGAAGAGCGCGTTTGGTGCGGCACAGATCCCACCGTCGCAGGTGATCACAGGGCTCGCTCTGATTCTGACCATCTACGTGATGGCACCGACCGGCGAGCGAATGTTCAAAGCCGCCGCGGATGACCTGGGGCGCGGCTCCGGCGCGGAACTCCTGAGCGGGCAGGGCCTTGAGGCTTTGAGTGTGGCCGCCATCAAGGCGAAAGAGCCGTTGCGGGAATTCTTGCTCAAGCATGCGTCTGCCAAAGATCGGTCGCTGTTTTACGGGCTTTCCCGGCGTATGCGCAGCTCGGACGAGCAGGCTTCGATCTCCGACCGTGACTTCTTGGTCGTCGTGCCGGCATTTCTGACTTCCGAGCTGCGCCGGGCTTTCCAAATCGGATTTCTGCTTTTGATTCCTTTCCTGGTGGTCGACCTGGTGATTGCGAATCTACTTGCTGCTCTTGGCATGCAGATGCTGTCGCCGACCTCGGTGTCCCTGCCATTCAAGCTGCTTCTCTTCGTTCTCGCCGACGGTTGGCAGCTTCTGTTGCGAGGGCTTGTCGAATCCTATGTCTAGCGTTGCGACAGATATGGTGTTGCGGGTCGTGCGTGAAGGACTGCTCCTGGTGCTCGTGGTCTCCGCGCCGCCACTGCTAGCGGGCCTGGTGGTTGGGCTCGTGGTCGGCGCCTTGCAGGCCGCGACGCAGATCCAGGACCCCTCGATCGCTTTCGTGCCGAAGCTCGTCGCCGTGGTTGCGGTCGTGCTCGTGTCAGGGCCGTTTCTGGGCGCACAGGTGGTTCGATTCGCCGAGGCCTTGCTGGCCCTAATTCCGTTGGTTCGTTGAGGGTCACGTGCTTCCAGCAGAGCTTGAGCGACACCTCGGTTTGCTTGCTTTGGGCGCAGCGCGATCGCTGCCGCTCGTGTGGCTGATTCCGGCGTTCGGAGGCCCAACGCTCTCTCTGCCGTTGCGTTTGGCCTTTGGCGTCGCGCTGTCTGCACTGTGCCTGCCGATCCTGTCGGCACAGGTGCCCGACGGTGCCTTATTGTTGTGGACTGTCCTGGCGGCACGCGAGGTTCTCGTGGGCGTGGTGATGGGCTTCCTATGCGCGTGCTGGTTTCGAGCGGCCGAGGCAGCGGGCGGTTTCGTCGACGCACTCTCCGGGTATGGCGCGCTCGACGCAGGCGCGCCCGTGGGCACGGGCAGAAGCGGCCCCTTCGCCGCGACGATGCTTCTCATGTCGACGGTTGTCTTTCTCGAGATCGGAGGCATTGGGCACGTGGCGGTAGCACTCGCGCGCAGCTACGATGCGATTCCGATTTCCACGCCACTCCGGCTTGCTCCCGCCGCGCATGCGATGGCGAGCGGGGCCATTCTCGCATCGGGCAAACTCATCGAATCTGCGCTCGGATTGTGCGCGCCTGTTTTGATCGCGCTTGTTCTCGCTGACCTGGTACTGGGATTCATTGGCCGCGCAGTGCCCCAGCTTCCCGTGCATGCCTTGGGCGTGCCGGCCAAGGCGCTACTCGGTGTTGGGGTTCTGCTGCTCGGCTTGGGTGGCATTCAAGCAGCCATGCAAGGCAGTCTCGCCGGGTTTCTGGCGCTCATGCGCTCGGCAACCGAGATCGGACGATAACGGCTGGATCGAGCATGGCTGATTCATCCGAAGAGAATCGCACGCACGAGGCCACGCCGCGCAAGGTGGCGCAAGCGAGGTCGGAGGGCCTGGTCGCCGTCAGTCACGACCTCATGTCGGGATTCGTCGTCTTCGCCGCTTGCGCGGCCCTCATCGCTTGTGGCAGGGCTGCGGTGGGTGTTCTGGTTCTCTTCTTTCGCGAATCCATCAGGGCTTCGGCGGGGCCGCTTTCGGTCGGCGCCGCGCTCGCCGCCGGACTGCGCGCGACTGCCTCGGTGTTGGCAATACCCATGGTCGCAATCGTCGGTGCTGCTCTGGCCGTCGGCTATCTGCAGACGCGTGGACTCGTTCGCACGAACCTGCTACTGCCGAACGCGCAGCGAATCGGCCCGCGTCTGCTTCGGCTCTGGGGAACCGACAAGCTCGCTGCCACCGGTCAAGCATTGGCCAAGGTCGTGGCGCTCTTGGCTGTCGCGGCTGCGTGCATCTATTCCGCCGCAGCAGCAATCGCCAGGTCAAGCGTCTGCGACGTCTCGCGGGTTCTTGACGGCATTTTCGTCATAGCGAAGCACCTCGGTCTTGGTTTGGCGTTCACCCTGCTGGGCCTCGGCCTTGCAGACTACTTGTGGAAGCGCTGCCGCCATCGGAAGACATTGCGGATGACCCACGATGAGGCAAAGCGTGAGCACAGGGAAACCGAGGGAGATCCTGCTTTCAAGGCTGAACGACGACGCATTCACCTCGAGCTCTCGCAAGCCAAGGCTCTCGCCGAGTTGGCGCAGGCTGATTTGGTTGTGATCGAGCCCGGCTGTGCAGCGATAGCACTACGCTACGATCCGGCCTTTTCCGGCGCCCCGGTCATCGTGTGCAAAGGCAGGAATCACTTCGCGAGACGGATTGAAGCGGCTGCCTCGCAGGTGGGCGTGCCCGTCATCGTAAGTGCTTCCTTGGCTGAGGAACTGGCAAGGTCGGATGAGGGCGAACAGATCCCTGAAAGACTGTACGAGCCGGTCGCCGAACTGCTTGCGAATGGCAAACTTGGGTTGGCCGGAACCTCTCGACGGGGCCAGAGTCTCTAGCGAGCCCACCCATGCCCGCTGATCGCGCCAGCCGCAGAGATACTCGCGAGGAGGAGACCTTTCTCGAGGTCGCGGTTGCCTTGCCGATCTTTGACATCCACACCTACCGAAGCAATCGGTCGGGGGAGATTCCCGTCGGTACCCAGGTGCTGGTGCCTTTTCGCCACCGCACCGTCACGGGATTTGTGGTGGGGCATGCCGAGAACATTGATGCAGAGCTGCGCGAGAACATTCGCGACATCGTCGAGGTGGTTGGCGATGGGCCGGCGATTGACGAGCCTATCCTCGATCTCTGTCGATGGGCGGCGGGGTACTACTTGGCACCGCTTGGCGAGGTACTGAGCTCCGCGCTACCGAGCGGAGAGCGAGCCTCGGCTTCGCGACGGCTCCGCCTGACCGGGCTCGGGATTCGCTCCGCCACGGCGGATGTACCATCCGGGCTGTCCGCACTGGCTCTCGACGACGCCGATCGCGAGCTTTTGGGGCGTCTCAAGAAGGCGCGAACGCTGAGTCTCGCCGCGCTCGTGCGCAAGGGATCGTCCGAGGCCTCTCGCGTCGAGTTCCTCGAACAACGCGGTTTTGTCGAGGTGGCCGAGAACATCCGGGGAACCAAGCGTAGGCGGCGTGCCTCTGCCGACACGGCCGAGCTTGTTGTCGAGGCAACCGACGGTACGTTGCCAACACTCAACGCTTATCAGGAAGGTGCGCACGCTGCCTTGCTTGCGGCGCTCGACAAGGGCTACGCGACCTTCGTTTTGCAGGGGATCACTGGTTCGGGCAAGACCGAGGTCTACCTGCGCATCATCGCGGAGGCGCGCCGTCGCGGCCGCGGCGCGCTTGTGCTGGTGCCTGAGATTGCGCTCACGCCCCAGCTTGCGGCGCGTTTTCGAGCTCGGTTTGGCGATGACGTCGCAGTTTTGCACAGCGCCTTGCCGGCGGGTGAACGGGCTTCCGCCTGGCGGAGACTTCGGCGCGGCGAAGTAGGCATTGCGGTCGGCGCTCGCTCCGGGGTATTCGCGCCGGTACGCAACCTTGCCGTCGTGGTGGTCGACGAAGAACACGACGGTTCGTTCAAGCAAGACGAAGGCTTCCGCTACAACGCGCGCGATTTGGCCGTGATGCGAGCAAGCCAGGGTGGTGCTCTGGCCGTGCTTGGTTCGGCGACGCCGTGCCTGGAAACCTACCGCAACGTTCAACTGGGGCGCTTTTTTCGACTGCTTCTTCCTGTCCGCGCCAATCCAGCCGCCGCCGATCGCCCCTTGCCGCCCGTCGAGGTGATCGACTTGCGACGCCATCCGCCTGGGCCGGACGGCCTGCTATCCCCTCCGCTGGCGTTGGCGGTCGATCAAGCTCTGGCCGCCGGTGAACAGACGATTCTGTTCCTCAATCGTCGTGGCTTTTCGACTTTCGTGCATTGCCACGCCTGCGGCCATGTCGTTCGTTGCAAAGCCTGTGCGGTTTCTCTCACCTTGCACCGCTTGCGCGGACACCTGCTCTGCCACTACTGCGGGCATTCCGAACCGATTCGCGAAATCTGCCCCCAATGCAAGAATCCNNTGGAAGGCATGGGCAGCGGCACCGAGCGCGTCGAGAGTTTGGTAAGTCAGCGCTTCCCTTCCGCGCGCGTCGCGCGGCTCGACCGAGACACGGCCAACGGCGGTCGCGGCAAGTTGGAAGCGATCCTGGCCAAAATGCACGGGCGTGAAATCGACATCCTGATCGGCACCCAGATGGTGACCAAGGGACATGACTTCGCTGGCGTCACCTTGGTCGGCATTCTTCAGCCCGACCAAGGCATTCATTTGCCCGATTTTCGCGCTGCCGAACGAACCTTCCAGATCCTCGAGCAGGTATCCGGCAGGGCAGGGCGCGGCGAGCGACCTGGCCGCATCGTCGTGCAGAGCTATTGCCCGGAGCATCCTGCCATCGAGTTCCTGAAGCGGCACGACTACGAAGGCTTCGTGAAAGACGAGCTTTCCCGTCGGGAAGCTGTCCGTTACCCGCCGTTTGCTCGGATGGTCGTCATTCGCCTAGACGGTGCCGACCCGTCCGCGGTTCGCGAAGCAGCCTCGGCCGCTGCATCTTATGCGCGCGCGGCAGCCGATCCGTGCGTGAGCATTCTTGGCCCGTCCGAGGCGCCTATATCTCGTCTGCGCGGCCGAACGCGTTTTCAGGTCTGGCTGTCGTCCGCCGATCGCGGGAAGCTACTGACGGCAACCAGAGCAGCGCAGCGCATGCCGCTTTCCAGGGGACTTCGTCTTGAGGTAGATGTAGATCCGCAGAGCGTCCTTTGATGAAGCAAAGCAGTGAAGAACCGGCCCGGTTGCTCGGACGATTGGCCGACAACATTGACGGCATTCTCGATGCCGAAATGTCGAGTGCTCTGCACAACCTGGTCGAGAGCGACGCCAAGGTCGCGGGTGACTTCTCGGATCGGGACATTCCGCTCCTGCTCGGCCGCATGTTCACCGAAGGGCTGACCGGCCGCCTCTGTCTCGGCAACGGCAAGGGCGAAAAGTCCGTGTACTTCGAAACAGGGCTGCCAGTCATGGCTGCTTCCGCGGATTCGTCGGATCGCATGCTTGCCATGCTCATGCGTGAGAACGTCATTGATGCGCGTCAATACAAGGAAACCGAACGCATGGTCGATGCGACGGGGCGCAAGGTCGGCGCCGTGCTGGTTGACCTGGGGTTTTTGCGAAGCGACGAGCTCCTACCCGCCGTTCGTCGCCACTACGAAAGCATCATCCTGACGCTGTTTTCGTGGAGTGCCGGGCACTGGCACATTGAACCCAACGTCACTGCGGGGCCGGAGCGGACGCGGCTCTTGCGCCATCCCGCCGCGCTGGTTCGCGAGGGCCTTGAGTGTGGTTACCCAGCCGAGCGAATTGCCGCGCGCCTGGGCGCCGCAAAGAACGTCTTCTTGCTCGACAATTCGACCAGTACTGCGGATATCACCGAGCAGGTGATCCTGGATCGTTCCGAGGGTCGGATTCCGATGCTGTTCGACGGTGTTCGCTCGCTCGACGAAGTTGCTCGAGTTGCGGACGTGGCGGAGGCTGTGGTTCTGCGCATTGCGTTTGCGCTGTTCTGCTTCGGTGCCCTTCATCCAGTCGAGGCGAGTTCGACGGTTCGCATGGGCGCCCGTGCCGGCCTGCGCGACCTCAGCATCGACCGAGAGCGCATACAAGCGCGCTATGCGCTCGCATTGGAGAGCGACTACTTCCAAATGCTGGGCCTCGACCGCTCCGCCGACGGAAGTGAAGTGCGTCGCGCGCACACTCGTTTGAGCAGGGAGATCGCGCCAGAAACCCTCGGGCCCGAGCTTTGGCACGAGCTCAAGGCACAGATTGAGACGATTCGCGAGGTGCTGGACGAGGGATTGCGGATTCTCTCCACGCCGGTTGTCCGTTCTGCCTACGAGTTCAACCTGGCGCACGGCCCTGATGCCGACAGCGGCGCGGAGACGCGCGGCGCGACGCCATCACCGTCGCTACTTTCGAAGGGATAGTCGACATGCGAATTGTCTTCTTCGGCTCGCCGGAGTTTGCCGTTCCCTCGTTGGCTGCATTGATTGACAGTCAGGAAATTGTCGCGGTGGTGACGCAGCCGGACCGCCCGGCAGGGCGGGGCGGCAAACTACAGATGCCGGCGGTAAAGGCACTTGCGCAGCAGAAGGGGCTGATGGTCCTGCAGCCGAGCAAGCTTCGTGATGGCGCGGTTGCCCAGCAGCTTGCGGGACTTGGCCCCGACTTGTTCGTGGTCGTTGCGTATGGGCGGATTCTTCCTCCCGATCTGCTGGCCGTGCCTCGGCTCGGACCGTGGAACGTCCACGCTTCGATCCTGCCGAAGCTGCGTGGGGCTGCCCCGATCCAATGGGCGGAGATACGCGGCGAGGCAGTGACCTGCGTCAGTATCCTGCGCATGGAGGAGGGACTCGACACAGGCCCGGTCGCCGGGGTCACGACGGAAGAGATTG
>PMLH01000058.1 GCA_003159055.1 Myxococcales bacterium | reverse complement strand
TACTTAAGCTGCCGCCGCTCCCGGTTCCACCCACCCCGGTGCTACTTGATCCGCCGTTGGCGGATCCGCTACTCCCGGCTTTGCCACCCGCGCCATTGCCTCCGGCGCCACTGCTCGTGACTCCGCCTGATCCGATGACGCCCCCGGTAGCGCTCGCAGATGCTCCGCCAAATGCTCCGCCATTTCCCGAACCTGACCCGCCTTTGCCTTCATTGGACGTGCTAGACGAACAAGAGATGCCTAATAGGGCAAGTGCGATAACTGTAATCGCACGTAGAGAACGGCTCGGTATCATTGATTTCTCCTTAATCCACCACTTACGCAACGCTCAGGCATGGCGATTCATACGGTAATGTCTCGATGGCAGTGGCGAGTCGTATGGCAATCCGTCAGCTGGTGCGGATCAACCGTTCGAAACATTGCGCGGTCATCTTCGCGCGTTCCCGGACATTCCGTTGGAAGCGGAGGACTACGAGGAAGCCGCCTGGCTAGCGATTCGCCTTTTAGTGCGGCAGCGCCATGGTTAGGCTGCGCCCCGCCGAAGGGAACGAACGGAAACCAGATCCTCGTCCATGACTCTCCGGACGTCACTCTCGTGAAGCGTCACCAGCGCTTGGGTGCGGCCTGATGCCGTCACGAATTCCACGTCGAGCCCGTCCGGATCATAGGTGCCCACGACAGCGCCCAGATCCCCCTCCCGCAGACCGTTGGTTGGAAGGTCTCGAATCAGAACCACTGTATCGAGCTCTTTGAAATTCATGACGTCTCACTTGGGTAGGCGGTGACAAAGCGCGGAAAACTTTCGCCAATGCGCACCATCCAGACCGTCACTGTTTCTGCGCCTAGTCCAGACGGCCCGACAAGGATACCACGCACCTCGTACTTTTTCCCGAACGCACTTGGCTGCCTCTTCTTGGCGGTCCCGGATCGGCACAGCGCGAGCAGGTCTACTTGTAGCCGCGTCCAGTCAGACCGTGTATAGCCGAGCGAACGAAAGAAGACCGCCTTGAATCGGCCAACCGTGTGCTCCGACGACAGGCGGTAGTCGCGGACCTTGCCGACGTCGACGATTGCGTGCTCAGCTCCCGGTATCATTTGAATCCAGAATGCAGTCCTAACCCATGACCTGGCCACCCTGTCGCGTGGCTGCGAGGGTGCCACAGGCGGCGCCGATGTCGCGGCCACCGGCGTAGCGACGGACGAGGGGGATGGAGAACTTCGACAGTTCATCGCGGAAATCCATCACTTCATGGTCGCTGGGCGGCTGTAGCTGTCCGCTAGGATCGTTGACGTCGATGAGATTGATCTTCACGCGCACGCCATCAAAAAGTCGGGCCAGATCTTGTGCTGATTGTCGGCTCATGTTCACGCCTGAGACCGCCACGTAGGCCAGGGTCACGCGGTCCTTGCTAACGGCGGCATACTCGCGGATGGCGGGTACTAACTCCGTGAGCGGCCAGCGGGCTTCAATGGGCATGAGCGGCAAGCGCATCGCATGCGTGGGGGCGGCCAGCGAGACAATGAGGCGAAAGCGCTCGTTCTCGGCGGCGAAACGGCGGATGGCCGGCACGACGCCCGCGGTGGAAATTGTAATGGCGTCTGCGGAAATTGCCTGGCCGGCCGGATGGCAAAGGACACGCGCCGCGCGCATGACGTTGTCGTAATTGAGTAGCGGCTCGCCCATGCCGAGGAAGAGCACGCCGCGGATGGGATGGTCGGTCTCGCGTAGGATGGCATGAACTTGCGCTAGCATTTCCCAAGCCGCGAGGTTGCGCGAAAAACCAAGCCGGCCGGTGGCGCAGAACGAGCAGGCCAGCGCACATCCCACCTGCGAACTGATACACACGGTGTATTTGGCTGTGGGCAAGGAAACAAGCCCCGTGGCCTCGCCGCGCCGGCGTTGTTCCTTCAAAGCGCGGGCGTCTACCGGATCGGGCAGCGGAATACGCACGGCCTCGATCTGTCCACCGTCAGCGAGGCGAAAGAGGTACTTCACGAAGCCATCGGCCGCGCGGCGGCGTTCGACCACTTCGAGGTCAGGAAACTCCACCTCGCGTGCGAGGGCTTGCCGGGCAGTGGCCGTAAGCTGCTCTACATCGTCGAGGCTGGTCGCCCACTGTGAATGTATGCGGGCAAACACCTTGCGCGCCGCCCGGTCGCCCACGCCGAAGGCGGCCAGCGCTTTGCTCATCGCCGACCAATCCAGATCGCGCAGAATCAGCGGGCTAGCCAATAGGGATGACTGGCTAGCGGCCGTTTGCGTTGCGGTCGTGTGAATGCAAAAGGTCGAGCGGCGGCGCCTCGCTCTCCACCACGTAGCCGAACTCGCGCTTGAATTCTTCGGCTGATTTTTTCGGATTGCACACCGATCCGAACATGGTCAGCACGGCTGGCTCGTCGAAGTCGTCGCGGCGCAGGCGGATCATGTAGCGGCGGGCGATGGCGTAGCGGGTGGAATTGATGTCGACCATGCGCACGCGCGTGCGGCCGGTCTGCGGGTCGAGCAGCTGCGCGAAGGGAATGGGCACAAAGTTCCCGGCTTGTAGCGAAACCATGGCCGCGTTACCGCCCGAGAACAGGAACTTGGCCGCACAGTAGCCAAGGTCGCGCGTGTACTCCATGTCGTAGGGCACGGGGTCGGCGCAGCGCAATTCGTAGCCGATGTCTTTGGAAATGATCGTGACCTTGGGAACGCCCAAGTTGGCCAAGCGCGTGTTCACGGCTTTTTTAAGGCCGTCGCCGAGATTGAGCTCGGAAATGCGAATGTGTCCGTGCTCGTCACGCTCGATGTTGCCCAAACGCTTAATGTCGTCTTCGGGCAGGGCTTCAGCCAGGCCCTCGGCCAGCACGGCCACGCCATAGCGTCGTCCTTCGGCCAGACGTTTGATGATGGCGCCGGCCAGAATGTCGATGAGGATGCGCAGGGTCGGCTTGTTGCGCGGAAACTCCTCGGGGATCACGGTCAGGGTCGCGCCCGCCGCCTTGCCGACTCCGAGCGCCAAATGGCCGGCCTTGCGGCCCATGGCCACCACGAAATACCAGCGTGAAGTGGTCTTGGCGTCGACCATCAGGTTCTTGACCAACTCGACGCCGAGGTGGCGGGCGGTGTTGTAGCCGAAGGAATCCACCGAGGGGTCGAGGTCGAGGTCATTATCGATGGTCTTAGGCACGTGGACGACGCGCAGCTTGCCGGCCGACTTTTCGGAAACCTTCATCGCGGAGAAGGCGGTGTCGTCGCCACCGATGGTGATGAGCTGGGTGATGCCCAAGCGATGCAGCGAATCGACCACCATGACAAGGTCTTCGTCCTTGGCCGTCGGGTTGGCGCGCGAGCTGCCCAAAATAGAACCGCCGGTGAAGTGAATGCGGCTGACGTCACCCAGTTGCAGCGGCCGGATGTCTTCCAGGCGTCCCTTCATCAGGCGGTCGAAGCCGTCGCGAATGCCCAGAACCTCCACGC
>PMLH01000268.1:328-5050 GCA_003159055.1 Myxococcales bacterium | reverse complement strand
CGTCACCGTGTTCAAGCGAGGGCAGCACCGGTAGTCCAGACCAGCGCCCGCCCTTGCCCGGGCCTCGGCGAAGAGCATCAGCCGTCCCAAAGTACCCTGGGGCAGGGATCGGGATGTGGGGCGGCGGCGCGCAGTGCGCGGCGGATGTAGTCCCCCGCGGCCGCCAATCCCACGATCCCCGCCAGCGCCGCGGTCCACGGCAAGACCCCGGAGCCGAACAGGATCGCAGTCAGGGCTGCGAACTGGGCAACGGTCGCCAGCTTGCCCGGGCGACCCGCGCGGAAGTCGTAGGAAAGACGCCGTCGCACGCCAGGCACCAGTCGGTAGGCCAGGGCCAGCGGGACGACCACGATCTCGCGTGCCGCGATGGCGACGACCATCCAAGGTTCCGGCTGTCGAACAGTGAGCAGCGCAGCCACCATCGACAGCACGAAAAACTTGTCGCAAACGGGGTCCAGCCACGCGCCTACTCCGTTCTGACCCGCCTGTCCGCTTCTACGCGCGACCGCCCCGTCGACCAGATCGGTCGCGCCACCGACTACCATGACGGCCAGAGCCCAGATTGGACGATCGATGACGAACCAGAAGGCGACTCCGAACGGGACGCGCGACAGCGTTAGGACGTTTGCGAGGGTCCAGAAACCGATGCGTCCGCTGCCCGCCATGTCCCTAGTGTAGCGGCAGCGTCACAAATAGCTCCTCCATTGGCTACGAGCTCGAGCGCAGTATCCTCGGAAGGGGACCGCGCGACCAACGCAACGAAGGGGGCAAGCCGAGCTCTCCTTCTCGTTGTCCGACGAAAACGAGGCGCTCACATAACCGCTTGTTCTCGACGATGGCATCTTGGATGACGTGTGGATTCTGATGGAAAATCGAAATGGGGCAGTGATCGCCTCCAGTCCGGCACTTCACGCGACCGTCGTCCCTCTCGTGGACGCTCACTCTTCGTGAATCAGAAGCGGGGCCTGTAGCTGGCTGCTGGCCAACTGCGGAGGGAAGATTGGCTGAGGTAAGGAGAACCCATGAGGTGCTCAAAGTGATACTGTTGTTGTGATCCAGGTATCGTCGATGAAGGACTACATTTACAATCGCGTTCGGGCTGACGCAAAGCGCGTTCGGGAATTGGCCGAGGTTGAAGGGAGGATTCCGCACAACGGCGTCAAAGGCAGGATGCGCGAGCTGCTTGTCGATGGGCTCATCGCACCATGGCTCCCTGACTCCTGCGCGATCGGGACCGGAACAATCATCGACACGAGTGGAGTATCACGGCCCCACAACCAAGACGACGTCATCATCTACGATCGCGATATCATGCCGTCAGTCCTGGCCGCCTCGAGCGCCAAGGATGGAGTGTTTCCGTTCGAGAGCGTGCTCATGAGGATTGAGGTGAAGTCGCACCTGGATGCGGCCGGCGTCAGGTCGTGGAGTCGTCCCGAGATATAGCTCAGCTGAAGATCGGCTCGGGAGAGCCGAACCACCCGGTCACTAGCGCGATGAACATGCTTTTCGCTTACAGCACCGCAGAGCAGAAAGGAACCAGCCATGGCGAACAAGGACTCTATTGCGTTCACCCTCACGTGGACCCCGACGACGACACGCGCCGAGCTGCACTACATTATCGACAACGATCGGGTTATCGAGGACGCGAAAGGCAAGACAGGTGACGGCAAAATCAGTCTCACCTACACAACCGACGAAGCTCCCACGCACCGTATCGAATGGTCTCTCTGGTTCCCCAACAAGACCCTCAAGCAGCTCGAAGCCAAGGCCAAAGTCAACGCCGACGAGGAGAGCCCGCTGAACAAGGCCAAGGACGCCGACAGCAAATGGGAAGAGAGCGGGTTGGCCTGATGCGAGCGCGCCCCCTCGGACTCGCCGCGATCGCCGCGATCGCCGCGAGCGCCACTTGTCGCGCGGCCGCTGCGGACGACGCGGACTGGGTCGGTTTCTACGGCAGGCTTCGGGACTACACGGTCCAATCCCGTGCCGAGCTGTACGAGAAGTTGAAGCTCTTGGACAAACAAAAGATACAGAGTCGCAGACAACAAAGAATGTATCAGACAGCCGTGCGGACCCCATCCATCGAAACCGCGAGCAACGCCACGGCTATCGACGTCGCCCAGGCAGCTATTCGGAGCTCGATGGATGGCACCGTCGCAGGTGCGTCCGTCGCCTTGCCCGCACTCTTGGGCTTTGGCGACTTCCCCTTGCAAGTCGTGGTCGGTCTGGCGGCTCTCGACCAAAGCAAGACGCGCTATCAGCTCGCAGCCAGTTGGGAAAGGCTGAGGAACTACACGTCACCCTCCGATCTCGGACTGGCAGCATGCACGTTCGGAGACAAGGAGAAAAAGGATCNNGGAGCAGATCGACGCTCTGTCGGCTGCATATCGCCAGGCATGCGAGATCGTGGCCCACATCCTGAAGACGCCCAACCACCGAGTTCCGAAGAGATCGACCGACGGCAGATACGCCGCGGCGTGCGGCCTCCAGCGTGGCGACGACAGCCTGGAAACCCTGCCCCAGCGAGTCGACGAGCTCAACAAGCTCTTCGATGAGGAGACGAAACGGCGAGAGGAAGCGGCGAAAAGCAACAAATCGGAAGATGCCCAGTCGCTCGCAGAACTTCAGGGCCGGCTCGAGGGCATGGCACCAAGCATCGAGAAGCTGACTGCATTCGAGCTCCCCAAGCTGGACGTCTGCCACGACTCGGACGCCATCCGTGATGCGGCAACGCGGAAAGCATGGGAGGACAGGCACCTGCGTTTCGGGCTCGCGGCGAGGGCGGATATTTACCCGCACGTCTTCGGATTCAATCCGACGCCGACGACCCCTTTGGCAAATGGGCAGACCGCGGAAGCCGAGGTGAATTTCGATTTTTCCTGCGTGAAGGGGAGGGTCGAGATCACCGCGGGTTGCGGCTATGGGAAGGCTCGCGAAGACCTCTCTCAACCACTGCGGCCGTACCTTTCGCCATCGTTGTCCGTGGCGTGGGTGGTCGGGAGTCTCAGCCATGATACTCTCATGGATCCCGACACGGGAAAAGTCAGGCTCGTCGATGGAGCGCTTCCGCCCAGGCTCGTCGTGGGTCTCGACGGATCGTTGCAATGGGCGCTGGATCCACCGGATACGCAGGATGGGAACGTCAACAAGCTGACCGTGACCGCGTTCCTCGATTTTCGCTTCACGGAGAGCCTGGCTGTGCGCGTGGGCGCGCCGCTGTCGGGAGTCATCGTGGTGCGGCCTGCGGATGCGAGTGTGTCGCCGCCCGTGACCGAAAGGCGCGGCCTGCAATGGACCATCCCGGTCTTCGTCGGCAGTGTCCTCAAGCTGTGACGTCAGCTGCGCCGATGTGTTGTCCGGGGTCTTCGCCGCAATAATGCCGATCGGTGATCGAGCGCGCCGCAAATGGCCGCCAGGATTGGTCGCGGCAAGGCCTGGGCAGCGCCGCTCGCGGGACGAAGTGCGTTGAAGGTGCGGGTTGAGCCGGAGGTCGCTGTTGGCAGCCCGGAACTAACCCGGGTGGGGAACGCTAGTTTCCACCCCCTTAAGACCTTGCCTGCGCAGCGATGCTCAATCATCGGAATTCGGGATACAGCCCGCCTCGTGCTGGGCGAGTTGGAAAATCTCTTTGACCTACGGCATGATCGCGATGCGCACGCCGATGAAGATCCATTCGTGCAGCGACGTCTTTGCCAAGTCCTGGTTGGTGGTCGTGGTCGTCGAACCGCCCTTGACGGTGGTCGTCAGGTTGTTGAACTCTCCCAGCGAGAAGCTGATGAATGGCGCAATCACCGCTCGATGCGGAAGCTGGAAGTCGACGCCGACCTGGAGGTTCGCATACTCCCATCCGGACCAGGTGTACTCCGTGTTGGTGCTGCCAATCAGCGACTGATGACTTGAAAAGGACCCCCACTCCCAGCCAAGACCATACCCAAGCCAAGGCGAGGCCTGCCGAACCGGACTGAAGTGATACCGCCCCATGACCCCGAAGCGCACGTCGCTGGCCGAGCAGTCGACATTCGCGTTGCGACAGTAGTCCTGGCGATCGTCGTTCACGAATCCCACGCCATATTGAAAGAACGCTCCCAGGTAGAGGCTGTGGTCGAGGCGGTACCCGGCGTCGATCCAGAAAGGCCACTGGCCCGAAACGTAGTCGCCAACATGTTCGTCCATGCCGTCGGGTGGCGCACCCAGGTGCCCGGCGGAAAACGCATAGCCGGTGCGAACACCCAATTCGAATCCGGAATCACCCGAGCCTGCGGCCAGGGCGGGCGTCGCCGACAAGAATGCCGTCACGAAGACGAGGCGGGAGGTCCTGCTTTTTCGCATGAGCCGACGATATCAGCGGACGCGAGCCTCGGCAACGCGGGCGTCATTGACAGGGAAACGGGGCATGGCCGACACTCACCTGCACCATGCGGCGGGCAACGACCTTCGTGATCGCCGGGCTGCTGGTCGTCGCGACCGGGGCCCTGGTCGTGATGTCCCGTCAGAAGCGGCAAGACCAACGCTCGTCGTCGCCAGCGCGGCTGGCTGAGAACCGGTACGCAGGATCGAGGCGATGCCGAGATTGCCACGAGACATTCTACCAACTGTGGTCCACTGTAGCGGTCCACCGAATTTCGCCACGTCCTTGCCTGCAGTTTTTCGCCAGCGTGGCACGTCGATTCTGCCATGAGATCACGACGTTGCCTCGAATGGTGCGCGTCAGGCATTTCCGAA
>PMLH01000268.1:0-300 GCA_003159055.1 Myxococcales bacterium | reverse complement strand
CGTTGAAAACTGCTCATGCCTCGCCCGTCGGCGACCGGCCCAGACCATGCGTTTGCATCGAGGCGGTCTCGTCATAGCTGCACCAAGGGTGATTGTCCTCATAGTCGAGAAGGATGCCATGAACCTCTACCGGGGCTTTCGGAGCAGGTGCAGCCTTGGGCTGATCTTTCGCCATGGCAATGCGCCAGCCGAGCATTAGGGCAACAATTTCCAAGAGTCTATTCACACGCCATACCACCTCATCAGCTTCGGTTATGAGGCCTCGTCGCGCAAGTCATCCAACACAGCGTCCTCAGCGCC
>PMLH01000011.1 GCA_003159055.1 Myxococcales bacterium | reverse complement strand
GTCGAACTGCATACCTTCGACCACTTCAAGTGTCGTCTCGACCGACTTCGCTTCTTCGACCGTGATGACACCTTCCTTGCCGACCTTCTCCATCGCAAGCGCGATGAGGTTGCCGACGGTTTCATCGCCGTTGGCGCTGATGATGCCCACTTGGGCGATCTCGCTCTTTCCTTTGGTGGGGCAGGACTGCTTCTTCAGCTCGGCGACCACGGCTTCCACCGCGGCATCGATGCCGCGCTTGATGTCCATCGGATTGGCGCCGGCGGCGACCAGCTTGACGCCCTCTGTGTAGATCGCCTGCGCAAGCACGGTGGCCGTCGTGGTGCCGTCACCGGCAATGTCTGAGGTCTTCGAGGCGACCTCTTTGACCATTTGCGCGCCCATATTGGCAAAGTGGTTTTCGAGCTCGACCTCCTTGGCGACCGTGACACCATCTTTGGTGACGGTCGGAGAGCCCCACGACCGTTCGAGGACGACGTTGCGGCCGCCCGGCCCGAGGGTCACCTTTACGGTGTTGGCCAGGGTGTTGAGCCCGATGGCGATTTGCTTGCGGGCTTCGTTGCCGAAAAGAATCTCTTTGGCTGCCATGGTGTCGCTCCCTACTTGTCGAGAATCGCGAGGACGTCATCCTCGCGCAAAATGATGTGGTCTNNGTCTTCGCCGTCGAGCTTCACTTCAGAGCCCGTGTACTTGCCGATGAGCACCTTGTCGCCGACACGGACCAAGAGCGCTTGCAGCTTGCCGTTCTCGAGAATCTTGCCATCGCCCACGGCGATGACCTGCGCTTCGAGAGGCTTTTCCTTGGCGGTGTCGGGGATGAACAGGCCGCCGGAGGTCTTTTCCTCCTCGGCAAGTCGTTTGGCCACAATGCGATCGTAGAGCGGACGAATCTTCATGGGGGATCTCCTATTGCCCCTTCGGAAGCAGCTCTCATGCCACCAGAAGAATGCCCATGGATTCGCTTACTTGCGTCGGAAGACGAAACAGTCCGGCGGATTGCTTCAATCAGGATGACGTACGTCTCCATTCAATCCGAGGGATGGCAATCGGTGGGCCCCACCGACTTGCTCGACCCGTCCTTGCTGGGCCCGCCTCTGGCTGCTAGCACGCGATGTAGTCGCCCAGCGACTCACGAAGCACGACCCGAGCGCGATGAAGTCTCGTCTTTGCCGCCGGTATGGAAACCCCGAGCCTTGCAGCCGACTCCCCGGTTGAGACCTCCCACACGTCGCGGAGAAGAAATATCGCCTTCAGCGTCTGAGGGAGTGAGTTCACGGCGGTTTCGATACGTCGCAGTAGCTCTGCGGATTGAAACTGTTCGTCCGGGCGATGCGGCAAGTCGACCCGCCCAATCGACGCGTGCGCAGCCTGGCCTATTGCCTCGTTCAGCTCGGCGAGGTCGATATCATGGATTGCGACCTCTGGGTGGCGGTTGCGCGTGCGCAAGCGCATCAGCGACGCATTGGCCACGATTCGGTGCATCCAGGATCCGAATTGCGCCCGCCCCTCGAACGTGGGCAGACTCCGCCACGCGGAGAGATAGGAGTCCTGCAGAATCTCCTGAGCATCGCTTTCGTTGCGAACATAGCGCATCGCCAATCGGTAAGATTCGACTTCGGTACGGCTGATCAATTCCTCGAAGGCGCCGACATCTCTGGCACGCGCACGCTTGAGGAGGGCCGGTTCCGAAAGACGCGAAAGGAGAGCCATTCTTTTTGACTGGTATGTCGGCATGGTGGCGCGCAGCTAAAGCAGCAATCGGGCCAGCGTCGAGACATGCAAGAATTCAAGTATTTGCGCGTTGTGGGGCCTCCCAAGGACAGCGCTTTCAATCAAAATGAAGCTTCCAATCGTTCAGATTGACTGGGCGCCTGTCGCGGCAACCGCTCCACGTCGCGTGGCGGGCGGGGCCGAGCCATCTGCTCCTAGGCTTCGATGAGCACCTTGAGAGCTCTTGTCTGTGCCGCGTGCGCGAAAGTTTCATACGCATCGAGGATTTGGTCGAGCTTGAAGCGATGAGTAATCAGGACCTTGGGGTCGAACTTGCGTGAGAGCAAGACGTCGATCAGCATCGGCGTGCTGATGGTGTCGACCAGCCGTGTGGTGATCGTGATGTTGCGATCCCACAGCGACTCCAGGTGGAGGTTCACCTGGGTTCCATGCACCCCGATATTCGCGATGGTGCCGCCTGGCGCGACGATCTGCTGGCATAGCTCGAACGTCGCGGGAAGGCCGACGGCCTCGATGACGGTGTCGACGCCGCGATCGTGGGTCAAGCGCATGACCGCCTCCTTGGCTTTGCCGTCGGTGCTGTTGATGATGACCGCCGTGGCGCCGAAGCGCTTCGCTGTTTCAAGGCGGTTGTCGTCGATGTCGATCAGGATGATTTGGGCCGGCGAGTAGAACTGAGAAGTGAGTAGGGCCGCGAGTCCAATCGGCCCCGCCCCGACAATCGCCACGGTGCTGCCTGGCTGGACCTTGCCGTTGATGACGCCACACTCGAAGGCGGTGGGCAGAATGTCGCTCAGCATGACCATAGCCTCTTCGTCTGCGCCCTCAGGTATGCGATAGAGGCTGCAGTCCGCGTAGGGAATGCGAACCCATTCGGCTTGCGTCCCGTCGATCTCGTTGCCGAGGATCCATCCGCCGGAAGTGCAATGCGAGTACATGAGCCTGCGGCAATAGGCGCACTTGCCACAGGTACTGATGCAGGATATGAGAACCCGGTCGCCGTGCTTGAAAGTCGTGACGGCCGGGCCAACCGCATCGACGACGCCTACGCCCTCATGCCCTAGAATGCGTCCAGGTTCACAGCTGGAGACGTCACCCTTGAGGATGTGCAGGTCGGAACCACAAATCGTCGTCTTGGCGATCTTGACGATCGCGTCCGTGGGCGCCGAAAGTGCCGGCCTCGGGCGAGTCTCCAAGGCTTTGCTTCCCGGACCCAGATAAACCAGGGCTTTCATGGCTTTGACTAGGCGAGCGGCCGTGCTGGGGAGGGACGCCTAGGCAGCGTGCGCCACGAGAAGCGAGGCGCCAGTCGTGCCGAGGACGACGTGGGCATGCTCGATCATCTCTGGGGTGCCGCGCGCGAGAACAAGGAACTTTCCGGCCTTCACGTCCAGCTCATACTTCAAGACGCTGTCCTTCGGTATCCCGATGCCCGCCAATGCGGCGGCGAGGACCCCGGCGGTGGCACCCACCGCCGCACCCTCCAACGCGCCGACGATCCAGCCAACCATCGGACCCATGACAACCAGTGGACCGATCGCAGGAATGAAGAAGAAGGCGCCACCGAAGAGAATTCCCCAGAGACTTCCCCAGAATGCCCCGCGCACACCCCAGAACTTCATCCGGTCGCCCGAGGTGTAGAAGCCGAGCGCGTGTTCTTCGGTGTGGAAGTCCTTGCCGATGATCGACAGGAGCTTCATGTCCACGCCTGCTCCCTGGAGGGCTCGGACGGCAGCCTCCGCGGCCGTATGCGATTCGTAGATGGCGACGACGGAGTGTTCCTGGGTGGTTGGTGTCATAGCGGTTGCTGCTTTCTTCGCTTCTGCGATGGCTTCGATTGGTTGGTGCGGCGCAACTGCATGGGATGTGCCGACGGCTAAGTTGAGCGAATTTGGGCGGTTCTTTTGACTCTCGCGGCTGTGCCCGATGCACGGATGCAGTGGCTCGATCAATCTGATGTGCCGTCTCATTCAATTCGATTGAGGTGTCAGCTAGCAGCATAGGCGGATAGGCCTGCCCACCACCGTCGAGCAGCACCGCAACCCCGCCGCCGTCTCCTCACGGATGCGGCTGGACGCTTTGCTCATTGGCTCTGGCAAGGCCGTGTTCCATGGTCTTCTGGATATCAGCTTTGCTGAGGTTCACCACAACCTTGGTCTCTTTGTAGCTAATGCGCTCGATTTTGCTGACGGGGATCCGGATCTCCTTACCCGAATACCAGTGGCCAGCCTCGACGACCAGCTCGCGAATGGCCCAACTTCTATCGTCCACCAGGAAACCCGCCACATGGCCGATCTTTCCGTCGATGGCTTCGATGGGGTAGCCGGTGACTTCCCGCGTGCTCCGGAGATGCTCGTCGTCACGGTGGTAGTAGAGACGCTGGGTCTCGATTTCGTCCTTGAGCGGTGGTACGAGGACGGGAAAGCCACCCATGCCCCACATGGCGTCTCCAGCCCAGTAGGCTGGCCAGCCGTAATAGCGGT
>PMLH01000015.1:669-2793 GCA_003159055.1 Myxococcales bacterium | reverse complement strand
GCCCAAGGCAAGGGCGTCGGTCGCCTGTTGCTCGAGCTTGCTGAAGCAGAGGCGCGTCGCCAAGGCTACGAGTCGATCTACGTTGCCACGCACGAGCTGATGACAGAAAATCGCGCCCTCTATACACACATCGGTTACGTCGAATACGATCACCGCGTTGTGGATGGGTACCCGCGCGTTCTCATGCGCAAGGCGTTACCCGAAACGACTGCGGTCTAGAATCAGAGGAGACCCAAATGAGCAGACCCACCGAAGCTGTCGACCTGTTTCTAGGCGGCTATGCCTGTTCGCAGGCTGTTCTTGCGGCGTACGCGCCCGCTTTGGGACTCGACCTGGACGTGGCGGCACGCATCGCCGCCCCTTTCGCGGCCGGCATGCGCCTGGGCGAAGCGTGCGGCGCCGCCACCGGTGCGTTCATGGTGCTGGGCCTCGCTCTGTGCACCGAGGACTGCGTCGCCCGCCAAGGACGGGCGACCATCGCCGCTTCGGTCAGCGAATTCGCCGACAGGTTCCAGGAGCGCTGCGGCTCGCTGGACTGCCCAGACATCATCGACTGCGACGTGCGCGCTCCTGAAGGTGTGAAGATGGCCTTGGAGAAGGGCCTCTTCGTGACGAAGTGCGCGCCGGCGGTACGGATCGCGTGCGAGATACTGCAAGACATGTTGGCGCGAGACGGGAGTTTGCCGCGCCTGACCCCATCCTCGCGGGTTTAGCACGTCCTGCGCCTGGACAATATCGAAGTACGAGACAACAGCCCCCCCGGCAAAATATGCTTGCCGGTACTCACAGCCGTGCCACCAAGCCAGAACAAGGGGACATAGATGGAAGACAAGCCGCAGTTCAATGTCGAACTTGAGAAGCCCGGTGACGATGTAGCTGTCGTGATTCTCACGGGCGAGATCGACATCTACTCGGCGCCGCGCTTCAAAGAAGTCCTCATCGAGGCTATCGACCATGGCGCTCGGCACATCATCGTCGACCTGTGCAAGGTCACGTTCATCGACTCCACGGCTTTGGGCGTCCTCGTCAGCGGCGCCAAGCGCGTCCGTCCGTCCGCAGGCACACTCGACATCGTGTGCACCGACAGCAACATCATCCGGATCTTCGAGATCACCGGTCTCAACCGCATCTTCGGCATCTACCCAACGCGCAGTGAGGCAATAAAAGTAGTCGCGCCCTGAGGTCGACCGCAACAGCATTCAAGGCGACGTGTGAGTCGTGAGGTAACGCGCCCCGGCCAGCATGGAGAGCAGAAGAGATGGAGTTTCAAAGTTCGAAAACATTGCGGGGACGAGGTCTGCACAGCGTCTCTGAGCATGCGTCACGGACCCGGACATACGGGTCTGGGCGAGTCTGTATGGTCGAAGGCTGCGACACGCTGCTCTCGGCGTACAACCCATCGTCAGTCTGTGCTCTGCACGGCGGCAGCTGGCAGGCCGACTACCGCCACACGACGCGCAAGACACGTCACCGCGAAGAGCTGCTGAGGTCATGCGCCTACGAACCGTGCGGACATGAGTTCGTCACCGCCAACCCGGCCAAGAAGTATTGCGGTGATGCCTGCCGCATGAAGGCGTTCCAGGCGCGGGTGATGTCGGCGCGACGTATGGAAGTTCACGCTTCCGAACTGCAGCACGTGCGCCGCGCCAGTTAAGGCGCCGGCCTCGAAGCCCCCAAAGGGTCAGCCCTGAGCGTCAGCGCGAGCAATCGGCTTGCGCTCGTGCCAGTCTCCCGAACGTCCTCACAAGCAATCAGCTTGCCAGCTTGCTCGTCAGCTGCGGGCTTCTCCTAGCCGCGGGCCTCTGAGCGCGCGATCATCTTGCGGTGCTGCGGCTCGCGCTCTTTCAATATCGTCGTGATGGGGCTGGCGACGAAGATCGATGAGTAAGCGCCGGAGAGCACGCCAACGAGAAGCGCGAAGGCGAAGTCGGCGAGCGTGGTGCCACCGAAGAGAAGCAGAGCCAGGACCGGGATCAGAGTGATCATGGTCGTGTTGATGGAGCGCGTGAGGGTCTCCCAGATGGACCGGTTGACCATGTCGCCGTAACGCACGCGCGTCATGCGCGGCGCGTTCTCGCGCACGCGGTCGAAGACGATGATCGTGTCGTACAGCGAGTAGCCGAG
>PMLH01000015.1:0-654 GCA_003159055.1 Myxococcales bacterium | reverse complement strand
CGAAGCGGAACGAGACGTAGATCATGATGAGGATGAGGGCAAAGATCGCTGCCTTCCAGGACGAAGAGATGATCTCCTGGCCAAAGACAGGCCCCACGGTCTGCAGGGTGAAGAGCTGATCGCCCTTTTTGTTGGTATTAATAGTGAACGCCTTGTGGAGAGCCGCCTTCAGGTCGTTCTGCTGCTTGACTTTGAGCGTCTTCGTCTGAATCTGATAACCGGTCTCGCCATTTTGCGTGTATTTCTGGATCTGGGCGTCGGAGTACCCCTGGCCCGAGACAACCTTGCGCACGCCGGCGATGGTCGCCGGCTTCTTGAAGACGACGTTGATGCGCGTGCCGGACCTGAACTCGAGACCGTACTTGAGACCGTGCCAGGGATCGCCGCCGCCGCGCACAAAGAGGCTGACCAGGCCGGCACCGATGACGAGACCGGAAAACGTAAACCACAGAGCCTTGTGACCCATGTAGTCGAACGAGTAGATCTTGCGGAACCACTTCATGGGTTACCTGCGCTTCTTTTTCTTGCGCGCCGCGGAACTGCGCGTGTAGGTGCGGGACGAGGCTGAGCGGGACGGGGCAGAATCAGCGTCGGCCGCTCGCTCGGCCGCTTGCGTCGCCGCCGTAGCCGCCATCTGCGCGGCGCTGACGCCCA
>PMLH01000282.1 GCA_003159055.1 Myxococcales bacterium | reverse complement strand
CGAGGTCAGAGGTTCGCTTGACGGATCATGGCGTCTCAGACCGTGCGTACAACGCGTGGCTGGGGTAGCGGGTAGCGAGCGAGCAATCGGTTGAATCTCTCCCGCCCCATGTGAGCATAAGCCGTTCAAGCGCCATTTTCCCCCGACAGAATCGCGTCCGCAATGTTCGACAGAAAACCTTGCGTCTACTACATCCACCTACACACCCAATCTATCCCCAATCTATCCCTCTACCCGGCGCCCTATCCGGAATCACGAACGGTGTTTTGGTCGATCTGCAATCGACGCGTATTCAACACGAACTTCCTCGCGCTGGGGTTACCCAGCTGGACTGCTGTGGCGAGACGACTATTCCCGGCGCTTGCTGAGGATGAGTGTGGTTCTCGGCAGCAGCCAAAAGCTCGGCGAACGCTCGGCCACCATAGTGTGGTCGGCCGGCGTCTGCAGCGATAGTTGATAGGAATCGTCGGTGCAAATGAAGCTCTTGGCGTTGCAGCGGCATCTTCCGATGCACCCTTGGGGCGTGTGCATGCTCCAGAAGTTGTCGTAGTTCAGCCATCCGTTGACCTCGAATCCACCATCCAGGTTGCTGGCCTCGACGAGCTTTAGGGCGTGCCGGGCGAGCTCCCACCGCGCTTCGTTCCACCGAAAATAGTCGTGCATGCCAGCGATCGTGAACCAGGCGAGTGGCAGGGCCGCGATTCCGGCCAGCACGCGACCGCCCCAATCCCGGCGTTTCGAGAACGCTTCCCCTTGGTGCGCACTTCCCAGGAACAGCGCCGCAGCCAGCACCACCGGAAAGTAGTATCGGTCGAGGACCTCGTTGTCATAGGCCTGGACCGCCAGAGCCGCCGAGAGAAGCCCGAAGCCCAAAGCAAAGCAACGGAGCGTACCTGCCAGGATGTCGCGTCGTCGTGGAACCGCCCACCACAGGCTCCACGTGAAGACCAACCCGAGCAGCCCCGATTCGATGGTCTCCCAGATTTCGGCGGACCAGCGCGGGGCGCCCGTGCGTGTGGAATAGGCCGAGCTCAAGGTCATTGGCCCAACCCCCGGATTGTTGATGAGGTTGGCGGAGTACGGGAAGGCCACGTGATGGTGGAACCCAGCGAATTGGTCCTGGAGGTGCTTGCCCCTCCACACGAGAAGCATGATTGCGCCGGCAGTGATCATCAGCCACTGCCAGCGCAGCCTCCGATAGTGGGCCACAAACAGAAAGGGGAAGAAGAAGGCCGTCAGGTACACCGTCATCTCGAACGCGGACAGTTGCCACAGCTTGGTCTGGATCCTGTGCAGATCGCCCAGGCGATTGCTGAACTCTTTGCGATAGTTCCCAGTCCAGCGTGCCCAAGCAAAATAGCCACCGACCACGACCATCAAGACCACAGCGCTGGTCAGCAGTCTCGGTAGAGATTTGCGGAGCCCCGTAGAGTCGCGCCTCCGGAGCTGGTCGAGCAGCCCCGCAGCGACCAGCGCCGGATACACGGTAAGACAGAACTGCCGGATCCAGAAGCTTGCACCCGCCAGCAGCGCGACGCCCACGCCGGTCGCGTACGACGTCATCGGGCGGCCGGAGCGGTCGTGGTCTCGCTGACGGCGGGAGAGCCAAAGCAACACCGCCAGCAAGGCCAGCAAATAGCCGTAGATCTCGGTCATGAACGAGCACGCGAGATACAGAAAGATGGGATTGACCATGAGCAGTCCGCCGGCCAGAACGCGGTCGCTCTTGCGTGCTCCGACCGTGGCCAGGATGCGGTCCACCACCCACAGCAAGGCGGTGGCGGCGACCAGGGTGAGCAGGCGCAGGAGCAGGTGACTGAAGCCAAACAGCCACGCCAGCCCGGCGGCCAGGTAGGCCTGCAAGACCAGCGCGGGCGCAATGGCCACGTCGATCTTGAAACGCCATCCGTCGGCCAGGTGCTTCACCACCCGGGCATACTGCCAATCGTCGTTGAGAGGAAAATCGCCCCACGGTCGCACCAACAGGAGAATCGAAAGGAGAGCGGCAGCGAGCAGGACCGGCGGGCGGCGAAGCAGCCGAGCCAACCAGGCAAGGCGACACCTGGCTGGGGTAGCAGCCGGTGCCGTGGAGTTCCCACCAGACGGAGCCGAGCTTGCGCCAGCCTGGTCGCACGCGCAGTCTGGCGCGCGCGCGGAGGCCGGCCCGGGCGTCGAGGTTGGTTGCGCAAGCACGGATGCACTTTACGCCCGCGCGTTAGCCGGGGAAGGCCCTCGCGCCGTGACGCCGACGACGATGTTGTCCTGGGTCACACGGAGATACCTGTGCCTAAGCGATTCGAAGGGGGGGGTCTTGGTTTGAGAGCCCCCACGACACGTCGCGTCCCTAGGTCGCCGTGGCCGCCATTCCGGCGTCGCGAGCCGCGTTTCAGCACATCCGGTAGCACGTCTGGCATGTGCTGGAAGCGTGCCTTGACCACGGGGCGCAGTCTGCCNNGGTCGCCTCGATCAGTTCACCCGGTTCTCGGCGCCCCCGCGGCTGGGATCCTGCCCTACGACTTCACCGCCAAAGTCACGGTCTGCGTCTTCACCTTCGTGCCTGCGGTCGCGGTCAACGTGATCGTTGCCGTACCAGCGGCGGCCGCTGCACTGGCGGCGAGCTTCACCGTCGTGCTGCCGCTTCCTGGGGCTGCCAAGGAGGCTGGCGTGAACGCCGCTGTCACTCCCGCTGGCAACCCTTGAACCCCAAAGGCCACTGCCCCGCTGAAGCCACCCAAGCTTGCCGTGGTCAGGGTCATCGTCGTGATCCCGCCCTTCTTCACCGACACGGTCGTCGCGCTCCCTGACAGCGTCATGCCGGGGATCGCA
>PMLH01000586.1 GCA_003159055.1 Myxococcales bacterium | reverse complement strand
GTGGAGGGGGAAGGATTTGAACCTTCGAAGCCAGTGGCGACAGATTTACAGTCTGTTCCCTTTGACCGCTCGGGAACCCCTCCGAAACAAGTCCGATCCGACAATGCACCCGGCCGTTTGTGCAAACCGAACGCTTCGTTATCTTTTCATTAGATCCCATGGTATCTGCGGAGCTGGAGATGGGAATCGAACCCGCAACCTGCTGATTACAAATCAGCTGCTCTGCCATTGAGCTACTCCAGCGCCGGGTTTTCATCAGATGTCGTATGATTTCGCCTATTTAGTTGTTCCCTGTCTGCGGGTACAAGTATCTCCTCCGCACGCAGAGGCGCGAACGTATATGTCGGGATCGGCAGCCTGTCAAGCGGAATCCGGGCCCAAGCCCTTGATTCGACTTGCGGGGGCCGACCCCGATGGTCGTCCGAGCCTTCCGAGCCTAGGTCAGAGGACGTGGCGCCTCACGGCATCGCCTTCGCTGGGAGACGACTCCCTAGGTGATTCGCCGCCACGAACAGGTGCCTGAGGAACGGGCGGTGGGGGGGCGCTTGGACTTGGCGGCGGCGACGGTTTGCCCTTGGCCTCGTCGTCCTCGCCGCCAGAAACGCCCGGATCGAGCAATTTCATGACCTTCGAGTAGGCGAGCTTGCTCTTGTCCGCCCACTCGGTCGCGACCCCCAATCGTTCGATCATGAGAAGGTTCTCACGCTGCCACCGCAGCGACTTTTCCAGCAGGATGCGGATCTTCTTGTGCAGCTCTTCCACGTAGACTTGCCGAGCCTCACGGTCCAGCTCGGGCGGGATGGGGACATTCATGAACGCGTCGTACAGCTCTTCGTAGAGCGAACCGACCTGAAACCCAGCCGCAGAGGCCCAACCCGGGTTGCCGAACTTGATCGTGTCGATGTAGGCACGCTGGGCCGTCAGCAGCAGATGTGCCTTTTGGTCGAGATCCTTGTCGAGCTGCGCCTCGGGCAGCCGCAGAGGCGCATTACGAAAGCGAAGGTGGTAAATCTGCCCGAGGTGGTACTGCGAAAAGGCCAGGTAGAAATCGGTTGAGAGGCGCTCCTCGGTGTCGATCTGCTGTCTGTAGACCATGCCGGCCCGGAAGGTCTTCTCGGCGGTATCCAGGTCGTTGAGATTGAACTGCGCGAAGCCGCGCCTGGCGATNNGCTTGCGGTCGAGGATGCGAGCAAAGACTTCTGCCGACGCAGGCCAGTTGCTTTGCTCGGCGTAGCACGCTCCCAGCTGAAACAGTGAATCCTTGGCGTCCGCGTGGGTCGGGAACCTGTCAATCAGCGTCTTGAGAGAATCGATCGCCGCGGCCCAGTCCTTCCTTGCGATCTGCGCCAGCCCCAAGTTGTACAAGGTTGGGCGCACGTAGGGCGAATCGGGAAAATTCTTGAGCAACCTGGCGTAGCCCTTGACGGCCTCGTCGAACTGCTTGTCGGAAAGAGCCTTGCCGGCATGCTCGAACAGCTCGGGCGCATCGAAGGCTTCGATGTGAACGCCCTCGGCGTCCTTGGTCGCTTCGATCTTGATGGGATCCATGTCCAGGCGAACGACGTCGCCGCCGGGCGGCGCCTCATTCTGTTTGCCGGTGGTTGCGCACCCCGCAGTCAGGGCAAATACAAACAGCTGGAATGTTCTTGCTTGCCTGAAGTTCGCTTTGGTCATATTTCCCCCTGCCCTAAGGACAACGCTGCCTGCCATTGGGTTCCAGGATATCGTCGTGCGTGGAAAANNCGAGCAAAGCTCGTCGGCTTCCCACGCGGACTGAGATATCGTTCGGGTTCAAGAAGGAGTTGCCGTGAATAGTAATCTCGAAGAGCGCCTGGCGCCGCCCCGTCCTCTGTTCGATGAGGCGCAGCTTTCGGCACGGGTGAAAGCACTCGCGCGGCAGATTTCCGACCGTCTGCCGGCGGGAACGGTACACGTTGTCGGCGTCCTGCGCGGAGCCTTCGTGTTCATGGCCGACCTGGTCAGAGCCCTGCCCCGCGACACCCGCTGCGATTTCCTGGCCGTTCGCAGTTACGGCGCGGCAACCGAGACGTCCGGAATCGTGGAAATCACGCACGACCTGTCGCTTCCGATCACTGGACAGCACGTCTTGCTGGTCGAGGACATCGTCGACACAGGCCTGACCCTGCGCCATCTGCTGCAGCTTTTTGCCATGCGCGGACCCGCGAGCCTGCACACCTGCACGCTGCTGAACAAACCGTCCCGCCGTCGTGTGAACGTGCCGGTCGACTTCGTGGGATTCGAAGTCCCCGATCATTTCGTGGTCGGTTATGGGCTTGACTTCGACCAACGCTACCGAAACCTTCCATACATAGGCGTTATCGAGACTGCCCAAGCATGAAGCGCGCCATCGTCTTACAGCACTTGCATCGCGAAGGGCCAGGATACATTGCCGAGCTCTGCACAAGACGCGGGCTCGCCGTCGAAACCCGCCACCTGGATCGCGGCGAGCCTGTTCCCGAATCGCTAGCGGTCGGCGACCTGCTGGTCGTGATGGGTGGTTCCATGGGCGTGGGTGACGTCGGGAAACCAGAATACCCGTACCTTGAGCGTGAGATCGCGTTGCTGCGCGAGGTGCTGGCGGCCGATCAACCGGTGCTGGGCGTCTGCCTTGGTTCCCAGCTTCTGGCCGCAGCTGCCGGTAGCCGCGTGTACCCCAACCAACGGGCCGACGCCATGGGCATTTTCCGGCCAGCGCACGAAGTCGGCTTCGGCGATGTGCGCTTGCTCGGGCGCGAACGTGAGCCAGCGCTGGCCGGCCTTGGCGACCGGCTGCTGGTGCTGCACTGGCATGGCGACACCTTCGACCTGCCCACGGATGCCGTGCGGTTGGCGGAAAGCGACCTGTGCGCGAACCAGGCCTTTCGCATCGGCAGCCGGGCCTATGGCTTGCAGTTTCACGTGGAAACGGACGCAGATCTCGTGCGGGCCTGGGCCGAAGAAGACGCCGAGTTCGCCGCGAGCGCGCTTGGTCCCCGCGGCCCTGCCGCCATCATCGCAGACAGCAGCCGCAAAGCCGCGGCGATGCGAGAGACTGGTGAGATCCTGATCGACAATATTCTCTCGCAGATGCTGGAAGCCAGCCACCATCCACCCGCCGCGTCAGCGACAAGAAGGTAACACTTCTTTTCGCTGCCGGTGTTCTGCTAGGAGAGAGCCCGCATGGCGGTGGACGTCGAAGCCTTCTACAGAAGCCATGGACCCATGGTCCTGCGCCGATGTCGCCGTCTCTTGCGGGACGAAGCAAAGGCGGTGGATGCCATGCACGACGTGTTCGTAGAGATCTTGCGGCGTAGGAGTTCGCTCGACGCGACCTCACCGGCCGGGCTGCTGCTGACGACGGCGACCCACGTGTGCCTGAACCGACTGCGCAGCGAACGCCGCAAACCGGAAGACGCCGATGACGAGATGCTCTTCCACATTGCTTCCCTCGACGGCAAGGGCAACGCCGAGGAGCAAACCCTGGCGGGACGAATCCTCGCGCGCCTGTTTTCCGGGCAGCCCGAGTCGACGCGTCTGATCGCGGTTCTGCACTATGTGGATCGCCTCACGCTGGAGGAGGTTGCCGCCGAAGTTGGCATGTCGGTGTCAGGCGTTCGCAAGCGCCTGCGCACTCTCAAAGAACGGCTGCCGGCCGTCACAGGAGCGGCGTGATGGCGAGCGACGTCAAGGTACCCGAGTGGTTGCTCGAACGGATGTCCGCGGGCGAGCTTCCGGCAGCGCAGGCGGCAGCACTGCTGGCGCGTCTGCGCGCCGATGGCGAGGACCACCGGTTGTCCAAGATCGCCGAGTCCAACGCCGAGATTCTTGCGACCCTGCCACCGGCCGAAGTCGCGCGCGAGGCCCTACACCGATGGGCGGCGGCCAGACGACCGCGTATGCTTCGTCCGTGGTGGGCCTTGTCGATGGCCACTGCTTGTGCGGCAAGCATCGCCATCCTCGTCGCGGTCTTTCACAAGGCTCCGGAAGAGGAGTACGTCGGCCTCAAAGGCGAAGGCCTCAAACCCGCCCTGCGCATCTACCGCAAGACAAAGGCCGGGCCCGAGTTGCTTTCCGCGAACGCCGAAGTTGGCAAAGGCGACACCTTGCAGATTCGCTACCTGGCTGCGGGCAAGCGTTTCGGCGTCGTCGCATCTGTCGACGGACGTGGCACGGTCACCTTCCACCTGCCGGAATCGCCCGGACAAGCGGCCGCGCTCACCCGCGACGGCGAGCACGCCCTCGCCCATGCCTACGAGCTCGACGATTCGCCGAACTTCGAGCGTTTTCTCTTCGTCACCTCGGATGCGCCGTTTACCACCGACGAGGTGGCGCGCAGTCTGCGGAGCGGCGCTGCGCCTCCGCCTCCCCTCGCCTCCTGCGAAATCTCTTTGAGAAAGTCGCCATGAAGCGCGCTTCTGAGCTTTGCGCGGCCATCGCTACCATTGCGGCCTTCGCTGCCACGGCGAATTCCGCGGAACCGTCGTCGGACGCCACCGCTATCCGCAGGTTTGCGCTCATCGCCTCGTCCAACGACGGTGGCCCCAACCGCGCTCGGCTTCGCTTCGCCAACTCGGACGCGGAATCGATCGGGCGCGTGCTCGGCAGCTTGGGTGGCGTCCGCGACGGCGATCTCATCCTGGTGCGAGAGGCGACGCGCAACCGCCTGCAGCAGGCCTTCACCGATCTCAAGGTGCGTCTGACCGGCGAAAAACGCTCGCGTGTTCGCCGGGAGGTCTTTGTCTACTACTCGGGACACTCCGACGAAGACGGCTTGCTCCTCGGCGCCGAGAGAGTCGGCTACCGCGAGCTGCGACAGTGGATTGACGGCGTGGGCGCCGACGTGCGCATCGCAATCCTCGACTCATGCGCTTCGGGCTCACTCATCCGCCTCAAGGGTGGCGTGCATCGCGCCCCGTTTCTCAGCGACGTTTCCATCCAGGCACGCGGTCACGCCTTCCTCACCGCCAGCTCGGCCGATGAAGCGGCACAGGAATCGGACCGCGTTGGAGCCGCTTTCTTCACGCACTATCTCCTGTCCGGCATGCGCGGCGCCGCCGACACGAACCACGATCAGCGCGTGACCCTGAACGAGGCGTACCAGTTCGCCTACAACGAAACCCTGCAACGAACCGAGACCTCGCGCGCAGGCGCGCAACATCCGGCTTACGACATCCAACTTGCCGGCACCGGCGACTTGGTCATGACCGATCTGCACGCGTCCAGCTCGCGCCTCGTGCTCGCGCGCGACTTGACCGGCAGAATCTACGTCCGCGACGGCATGGGACGGCTGGTGGTCGAATTGCGCAAGGAGCCCACCTACCCTGTCGAGCTGGGCCTGGAGTCGGGCGTGTATCGCGTGGTCGTCGACCACGACGGACGTATCTCCGACGGTACTTTCGAGCTGACAAGCAACGGCAGCGTTGATGTCGCTGCGGCCAGCCTGACGGCCGTGGCCCCCATGCTCGCCACCCGTCGGGGTGACGAAGCGGACCTGAACTCCGGACTGCCGTCCCCGCCACACGAAACGCCGTCGGCCTCGCCGCCCGAGCTCGAACCCACCGCCTCCGTCAGCACCCAGGGCCCCCGCACCTACCGCCAAGTTGGTTTCGACTTTGTGCTCGCCCCCGGCTACCGCATGTCCGGCGATACCACCGAGCCCGTCGAGCATCGCTTTCTTCTCGGCGTGATGGGGCATTCGGACCACGTCCGCGGCGCGCAGATTTCGGTCGCCGGCAACATTTCGCGCGACGGCGTCGTCGGCGCGCAGGTCGGCGGCATATTGGCCCTCAGCTACGGTCCGGTCCTCGGTGCGCAGGTAGCCGGCTACAACCTGGCTATGGGCGGGCTGCGCGGAGCGCAGGTGGGATGGATGGCAAGTGTGGCCCGCGGCCCAGTCCATGGCGTGCAGGTCAGCATGGTGAACGTGGCCAACGGCCCGATGCGTGGTGCCCAAATCGGACTGGCCAACATCCAGAGGGGCGACATGACCGGCGCTCAGATCGGGCTGGTCAATGTCGACCATCCGACCCGGCAATCCCACAGTGCCCAGATTGGACTGACCAACGTCACGCATGGACCTGGTGAATACGAGGCTTCGAAGGTCGGATTGGTGAACATTGCGCGCAAACAGAAGGGCGTGCAGGTAGGCCTTGTGAATGTTGCCGACGAGATGGATGGCGTCCAGGTCGGGTTGGTCAGCGTTGCCAGCAGGAACACCGGCGCGTCCATTTCACTGATTCCCATTGTCCTCGATGGCGACAACCGTCTGACCTTGGGCTGGAACAATCTCAGCGCCGCCAACCTCGGCTTCAAGCTGGGGACGCGTAGGTTCTACGTGGCCGGAGCGCTGGGACTTACCCGCGACAGCGACCTCGTCGGAGATCGCATGTACGCGGCCTCGCTAGGCTTCGGCACCCACGTCATTCCTCGCGGAGGCAGAGTGTTCCTCGACGTCGATGTCGTGGCGACGAATTTCTTCACGTGGTCGACCTCCTCCGGCAAGGGAACCTGGGAGGTCTCGTCAAACCACGACCAGCAGCGATGGGTTCAGAGCTTGAGGCTAGCGGTGGGCTACGCCTTCGCCCGGCACTTGGCGTTGGTCGCGGGCCCGAGCCTCAACGTCCAGGAAGCCCAGGGCAACGACGATGCCCAGCCGCGCGGCGTGAGCCTGGTCGAGCAAGTCTGGAGAACCGGCTCGACCACGGTGCGATTGTACCCGGGCCTTAGCGCCGGGTTGGAGTTCTAACCGCCTTCGCCAGTTTTCGCGCCAGCGGCAGATCGGCAGGCGGCATGGTCATCTTCGTCAAGAGCGATCGCGGGACCCAAGCGAAGGCCCCCACTTGGACGGCTTGCACGGTCCCGCCCACGACGGTCGCACGGTATACGGGCATGACCAAATCGAACGCCGGATAGGGATAAAACACCACATCGACAACATCGCCGACGCGCACCGCACACGCGAGCTCCTCTCGGATTTCTCGCACCAGCGCGTCCCGCGGATCCTCGCCCGGCTCGACCTTACCGCCGGGGAATTCCCAACTCAGTCCAAACGACTGGTCGGCTCGACGCTGTGACAGGAGCACACGTCCACGCCGTTCGATCAGGGCTGCAACCACGAAGAGCCGCTGCCGCGCAGGCTTCCTACTGCGCACCGACGCGTGCCTCGATGAGCTCAAGCAACTCGCGCAGCTGGAACGGCTTGTTGATACACGCGATGTCAGCGTCTTCCAAAAAGCGTCGAGCCTCGGCAGAGAATGCTCCGCCGGTGATGAAGATGAACCGCTGGGCCAGCTCTGGCCATTGCTGTTTGACCGCCTGGTACAGCTCGACGCCCGACATGTCCGGCATCTGCAGATCGCACAGCACCACGTCGAATTCCCGATCTTGCCCGAAGCAACGCAAAGCCTCGCGTGCGCCCAGCTTGGTTTCGATGTCGTGATGGCAGACCAGCATGCGCTGAAAAGCCTTCAGCAAGAGCGCCTCGTCGTCGATGGCGAGCACCCGTCGCCGCTGAATCGCCTTGAGCGAAGGCACGGTTCGGGTCTTGACCGAAGGAACGCCCATCGCAGCCGGTAAGCGCACACGAAAAAGCGCCCCACGTCCGGGTTCGCTCTCGGCGACGAGCTCGCCGCCCGCACGACGAACGATATCGAGCGATATCGGCAATCCCAGACCGGTGCCGAGCTCAGGCGGCTTTGTGGTAAAGAACGATTCGAAAATGCGCGGCATGATCGCAGGCGGAATCCCCGGACCGTTGTCCTCGATCTCGATGACGACCTGTGCTCCTTCGTCGCGACTGCGCACGTAGAGCCGATTTCGCCGGGGATGCAAATCGGCCAACGCGTGGGCCGCGTTGACGAGCAGGTTGAGAAAGACCTGGCCCAGTCGGGCGGCACTCGCCCGCACCAGTTGCGTCGCTCGCAGACTTCGCTCGACGGTCGCGCGATAGCGCAGCTCGCTGCGAAGCATGGTCAAGGCCGAGTCCACCGCCGCGTTCACGTCGGAAAGCGCGTTGGCATCGTCGTCGACGCGCGAAAACGAGTGCAGGTCGCGCGCGATTCGATGGATGCGTGCCATACCCTCTTTCGATTCTTGTACCACCGTCATGGCATCGAAGAGCTGGCTCGCGAGGTAGCCATTCTTTTCGTACACCTTCTCGTAACGCAAGGTTTCATCGAGCCTGCGCAGAATGCCGGCCAACGAGTCGACGTTGGCCAGCACGAATGAAGCAGGATTGTTGATCTCGTGCGCCACGCCCGCGGCGAGCATGCCAATCGAAGCGAGCTTTTCCGACTGCAACCGTCGCAGCTCCCGATCGCGCTCTTCGGTGACGTCACGGACGTAAACCAGGACGCGACCACCGGCGGCAGGATTGGCCCGCACGTCGAGCTGCCGACCCCGCCAAGCCAAGGTGCGGGAGGTCGTACGGTTCTGCCGGAGAGCATCGCCAGCGAACTCCACAAGCAACTCGCGAAAGTTCTTCCGCGGCGATCCGTCGCTGGTCTCGCGAAGCGCGGTCGCACGCAGCGATTCGGTGAGCAGTTGTCGGCCGGCCGTATTCTCGACCAGGACCGCCCCGTTTCCATCGAGGAGAAACAGTCCGTCTTGGAAAACATCGAAGGTCTCGCGAAGCGCGTCGCGTTCGATACGCAGCTCGTTGGCAAGGTCGGCAAGTTGTCCGGAGCTCTCCGCGACCTTCTCGGCCAGTTCGTGGCTGTGTCGCCGAGCCTCGTCCGCAAACGATCGCGAATGTAGCGCCGAGTTGATGCACGCGAGCAGCTCGTGAGCGTCGAGCGGCCGAACTACGAAGTCCGCAGCGCCACTCTCGACGCCACGCTGCCGGTACTCGTCCTGCCTCTCGGCATCGCAAAGCAGGATCACCGGAAGACCGTTGCCGCGCCCACTTCCCTGCAACCGGCGGCAAACCTCGAAACCATCGAGGTCGGGCAACTCAACCTCGACCAGAGCCGCATCGTAGGCCGACTCGCCCGCTTCCCGCAGCGCCTCGGCGCCGCACGCAACCGTAACGATCGCGTGCGTGCTCGCCGACGCGATCATCAACCGTATCGCATCCTGCTCTTCGCTGCTCTGCGCGGCCAGCAGGATGCGAGCCATGGCGCCTCGCTCCCCCTAAGCCGTCACGCTGCGTGCCTGACCTGCAGCTTCGGGAGAACGCGGTACGGTGAAGCTGAACTTCGACCCCGCACCCACCGTGCTCGATGCCCACAAGTCGCCACCCATTCGAATCACCAAACGACGGGCCAGCGTGAGACCCAGCCCGGACCCTTGCTTGTCCTTCGGCTGGCCAGGATCGGTCTGATAGAAATCCTCGAACAGCCTTGGCATCTGCGCAGCAGGAATTCCGCCGCCCGTGTCGACGACATGAATGGCGATCGACCGATCGTAAAGCTCGGTCGAGATGGTGACCTGTCCGCGCTCCGTGAACCTGACCGCGTTGGTCACGAGATTCGACAGGACCTGGGCAAGGCGAACCGGATCCGCGAGCACCGACGGAAGCACCTTCACGGAGGGCTCCACGACCATTCCCAGCCCTTTTGCGCGCGCCGCCGTCTTGTACTGGCGAGCGACCTGCTGGATGGAATCCTCGAGATTCAGCACCTTCGGCTGAATCGCCAAGTCGCCGATCTCGAGCCGCACGAGATCGATGTAGTCGCGCAGCCGTCGAGACACAATGGACGCGTTGTTGGCCAATGACTCGATCGCCTTGCGCTGCTCTTGCGACAGCTTTGCGGCTGCGCCGTCGAGCAACCGCTGGCACAGGAGGTTGGATTCCTCGAGAGGCCCAGCAACCTCCTCACCAAGACGAGTCAGAATCGCCGAGGAACGCGAGCTTCCTTCCTGAAACGCAATCTGCTCTTGAGTTTTCCGAAGTCTCTTGTGTACTGGCATGGATTCGTTGCTCATGAGATCCCGTGGGAACTCATTATCTTTCGAGCGGCACCCAGCTTTCAATAGCGAACAGTGCAGCATTGGCAATAGAGAACAGTGCAGCATTGGCAATTCCGCCTTGCTCCGCTTACATTGGCACACAGGCTCGGATGTGCTCCAGTCAGTGTATAGTCGCTCGCAATGTATTCGGTTCGGGAGGCATGCGCTGTGCTTGGGATCAGCGCCGCTCGACTGCGGCCCTATCTGCGCGGTGGGCTTGTGTCCCCGACCCGAAACGAAAACGGACAAATCCGGCTAAGTTTCCAGGACTTAGTATTTCTGCGAAAAGCGGAGGGGCTGGTGTCGCAACGGATCCCTCCCCGGCGGGTTCACAGCGCCCTGCGCGCACTGGCAGAACGAGAAATCAACCTAGACGAGTTGCGCCTTTGCAGTGAAGGCCAGACCGTCGTCGTTCACGACGGAAACCAGCGCTGGGACGCCTTTTCCGGCCAAGCCCTGCTCAACTTCGAGACCCAGGACACGCCTTTGCAAGAAGCGGCAGTGATTCCACTGGCCTCGGCTAGACCGGCGGCGAATCCCACGCCTGTTCCAACGCCGACGACCAAAGAACTGTACGAACGCGCATGCGCACTGGAGAGCGTGTCCCCCGACGAAGCGAGAGTAGCCTACCGCGGCGTCCTCGAACGCGAACCCGAATTCGCCGACGCGCACGTCAATCTCGGCCGATTGCTACACGAATCGGGCGATGTGTATGCGGCGCTTGTCCACTACCGCGCGGCCCTGTCCATTCGTCCCGGCGACGCAACCGCGGCGTTCAACGCTGGCGTGGCCCTGGAGGACCTCGGCGCCAACGCCGACGCGATTGCGGCCTACCGCCGCGCCATCGAATGCGATCCACAGAACCCTGATGCACACTACAATCTGGCCCGCCTGCTCGAACAATCAGGCAAACCCGACCTGGCGGTTCGGCATCTCTTGCTCTATCGCCAACTCACAAAGAAACGATGAACGACGATTCCTTCCCCGCAACGCTGCAACTTCGCGTCGACAGCGCCGCTGCCATGCAGAGACTCGCAGCGCGCCTAGGGCGGTCCCTGGCCATCGGGGACGTGGTGGCGTTGACTGGGCCGCTTGGCGCAGGCAAGACGACGTTTGTTCAGGGACTTGCCGAAGGCATGGGTGTGCCCGCCGATCGTCATGTGGCGAGTCCGACTTTCGCGTTAGTAAGCGAGCATCCCGGGCGCATCCCCTTGGTGCACGTCGATTTCTATCGCGTCAGCAATCCAGCCGAGCTGCCCGAGCTTGGCATCGAGGAAGCCTACGACCAGGCTGCCACAGCCATCGAGTGGGCTGACAGATTTCCCGACTGGTTGCCTGTCGATGCACTTGCCGTGACCATCCAGGTCGAGGACTTTGGCCGTGCGCTGGAAGTTCGCAGCCACGGCCCGCGCAGCCAACGCATGCTTTCGGCTCTCGCAGCCACGTAGACCGCTCCGTGTGGATTCCAGCATAGGCACGGGCCAGCCGCCGACTCAGGGGCCTTGGGGGCACACCGGAAGCCATGCTAGCGACGTCGTGCGTGCATCGACATCGCCGTGCGCACGGCCGCAAGCACGGCTTCTTCTTTTTCTCGGCGGCTGGCAGATTCCAGCGCCTGCAGGGCTCGCGCACCTCCCAGTCGCCCAAGGGCTTGCGCAGCAGCCGCGCGCACCGGAACGTATTCGTCGCTTTCGAGACAGGCAATCAAAGCCGGGACGCTCTGGGGATCCGCAATCGCCGCGAGCGCTTCGACCGTCTCGTGCCGAGTTTGCACGAAGGCCAGATGCTCGACGAGTGGCCCCACCGACCTGCTGTCCTTGAGCCTTCCCAAGATCGCGATGATTCGCTTGCACAAGCCAACGTCGGTCCCGCACGCATCGAGCGAGGCGCCAAGGCGGTCGACCCCTGCCCCGTCGCCCCTCTCGGCCAGCGCCAGCGCTGCCTGAACCACGAGCGATTGATTGGATTCGTTCGCAGGCTGCGCGATCAGCGCTCGCAGGCGAGGTTGCACGTCGGCCGCTCCCGCACGCATGGCAGCGACGGCCGCCCAGTTGCGAACCTCGGTATCGTCGGATGTCTCGGCGGCAAGTAGCAGAGCCGGTTTGGTTTCCGATCGCGGTGGCAACGTCGCAACCAAGATATGCGCGGCTTCGCGCCTAGCCGCCACCGGCGCACTGCCGAGCAGCGTGGCCACAAGCTCGCCCGCGGCATTCGCATCCGCTAGGCGACCGCGTTCGATAGCTCGGGCGTAGGCTTCCGCCCCACCCGCGGCCCCGAGCAGCTTGGCCTCGTAGCGGACCTGCTCGGCCAGCCACGTGTCGAGATGCCGGCGCAATACTGCCATTCGCTCCGGGCGGCTGTCCGCCAAATCATGACGTTCGGCAGGGTCGCTCGACAGATCGAACATCGAGCAGAAGTCCTTGCTGAAGTCGCACACCAGCTTCTCCGAACCCAGCACCACCATGCGTTTGTCTTCCACCTCCGCGAATGCCGGGGGCAATTGCGTCGCGGGCGCCGGCGGCGACGCAAGCCACGGACCAAGATCTGTTCCGCGCATGCGCGCCGGTACCGGAATGTCGAGCAACGCGAGAATCGTCGCCGGAATATCGATGAGCTGGCTCGGTCCAGCGACCCGATGGGCTCCCAGACCTGGCGCCACGACGATGAAGGGCACATGCACCTGCTCCTCGAAGAGGCTCGTGCCATGGTAGCGGCCGCCGTGCTCGCCAAATTCCTCGCCGTGGTCCGCGGCCACCATGATGATGGCCCCCGGCCGCTTCTTTTCGATGAGCGCCACGACCTTTCCCACGACGGCATCGGAATAGGCGATTTCGCTGTCGTAGCGATCGACATCCGACGGGCCGAAATCGAACCCAGGGTGCCCGACGTAGGGCTCATGCGGCTCGAACAGGTGCAACCACAAGAAGAGCCTCTTGGGATTCTCGCTGGAGAGAAACTCCTCGATCTGCCCGACGCGCGCCTCGGCATTGAGGTACTCGTACTTCACGTACTCGAAGTCGAAGTTGTTCGACTCGAATGCCTTCATCTTGGCGGCATCGATGTAGAACACCGCGGGCGGAAAGAACGCCGCGGTCTTCCAGCCATAGCGTCGCAAGATCCTAGCCAGGGTTTCGTGCGCGTCCGAAGCGGCCAGCCGCGCCAGGGTCGGGTAGTACTTGCCGGTCATCACCGAGGCCAGCGAGAAAGACGTATGCGGAGCTTGCGTGTAGGCGTGCTCGAACTGCACACCGCGCGCCGCCAGTGCGTCGAGGTTCGGCGTGACAGATCGGCGATAGCCGTAGGCACCCAGATGGTCCGCCCGCAGCGCATCGATGGTGATGAGGAAAACATCCGCGTCTGGATGGCGCGGCCCCGCCGGAAGCGGTGCCGCCACTTGGTTGATCGGCGATGCGTTCGTGTGGCTTGCCTGCGATCTCCCCGAAGGCAAAACCCGGGCAAAGATACTGGCCAGCTGCGTCCTCTCGTAGATGAAGAATCGCAGGCTCTGGCTGCGCGCGAAAATTGGTCGCTCGACGAAGAACAGGGCCAAGAGGAGCGCAGGAGCCAGGCCCGCAATGAGCCATGCCCAGCGCTTCCCCAGCACGCGGCGGCGGCTCCCGAAAAGCAGCCGCACCGCTAGCAGACAAAGCACGAGGTGAAAGAGCGCGAGGGAAAGGTGAAACCAGTGATAGAGCCGCGGCAAGACACGAAGGTTCGCCCGTTCGGTGGCGAGCGCCCCAGCAACAGCGACAAGCCCGGCTGCAAGGACCAGCTTCTTTCGGCCCTCAGACCGCTCTCCCTCGCGAGGTATGGGTTCCGCGCGCACGAGCAGCCATCGCGCGACGGTGACCGCGATCCAGACGGCTGCAACGCCCAGAACGATCAGCAGCATCGACAGCAGGTGACGGCCCGGGATGCGCGACGCCTGCACGCCGCCAAAGATCGCAAAAGCGTCGTAGACGAGCAGCGGCGACGCCAGTAGGACCGCCACGGCGTGCGTGCCGGAAAACCACGGCGATTTGCCGAGAAGCTGCTCGAGCCCGAGGCTCCATCCGATGAACACCATCACCAGGGCAGAACCGGCCAATGCGCCGAGAGCGGCGTCGATAAGGACCATGTGGAGAGCATTCGGCAGGCCTACAATTCCCGCTGACCAGGACAAGGTCGCCAGCGCGTCGAGGGCACCGGCGAGCAGCCCACCCCAGAGCCCAGCCGCCAGGGTTCGGCTAGCCATGGCCATGGTCAACCTGCCTCCTCGGCAATCGGCCGCGCCTGCTGCCAGCGCAAAGCCACCCGTCGCCGCAATTCCGTGTGCTCGGGTTGCGACAGCTCGGGATCCCTCGCCAGCAGATCCGTGGCCTCGCTTCGCGCTTGCTCCAGCAGCCCAGCGTACAGGCGCAAATCGGCGAAACGCAGCTCGGGGGCGCCGGTTTGTCGCGTGCCCTGCAAGTCGCCCACGCCGCGAAGGCGAAGATCCTCCTCGGCGATGCGAAATCCGTCGTGGACCCTCGCCAACACCTGCAACCGACGCAGCGCCTGCGAGTCATCCGAACGTGTCAGAAGGTAGCAGGTGCCTTGTTGCGAGCCACGCCCGACGCGGCCGCGAAGCTGGTGAAGTTGCGAAAGGCCAAAGCGCTCACTGTCCTCGACGATCATCACACGTGCGGACGGTACGTCGATGCCCACTTCAAGCACCGTGGTCGCAACCAGGACATCCAGGCTACCGGCGCGAAACTGCTCGACGATGCGCCTCTGCTCGTCGCTGGGCAATTGGCCGTGCAAGACGGCGATACGAGCCGGCGCGAGCTTGCCACGCAGATGCTTGGCCAGCGTAACCACCGAAACCGGCCGTGGCCCGTCGCGGTTGCCTTCGGCAATTGCGGGGCAGACCACGAAAGCTTGCCCACCCGCCAGGGCGGCCGCGCTGACTGCCCGAAAAGCCTCGTCCCGCGCCTCGTCGCCGACGCAGACCCGGGTTTGGACCGGCTGGCGGCCCGGCGGCAACCCGTCCAGCGTTATAAGATCGAGGTCGCCGTACATTGTCAATGCCAAGGTTCTTGGAATAGGCGTTGCAGAAAGCACGAGCAAGTGCGGGACCATGCCGTTTTGTGCGGAGATTTGCCAGCCGTTTTCGTCGCAGCCAACGCGCCGCAGCCGAGCGCGCTGACGAACGCCAAAGCGATGTTGCTCGTCCACCACGGCGAGTGCCAGATGGCGCAAGTGCAGCCGAGCCTCGAGCAAGGCGTGCGTTCCCACGACAAGATCGACCTCCCCTGCTGCTGCGGCGGCGAGGACCTGCCGCTGCTCCGCCAAAGGCAACCCCGAATGCAGAAGCGCCGTGCGCAAGCCAACCGCCTTGCCCCAAGCTGCCAGGGTCCGGCTGTGCTGCTCGGCAAGCACGGCCGTGGGCGCCATGAGCAGCGTTTGGCCTCCGGCTTTCGCGGCCTGAACACAGGCAGCAAAGACCACCGCCGTTTTGCCGCTGCCGACATCACCCTGCAGCAAGCATTGCATCGGAGATCCGGTCTGCATCGCAGCGGCGATGGAAGCGATGGCGCGTGCTTGCCCCGTCGTACAGGCAAACGGAAGGGCGGAGGTCAGCATCTTGAGCAAGTCATCGCGACTGCCCGGGCAGACCAAGGCCCGACGCTCGCGCGTGGCGCCGCGTTCGCGCGCCAGCCCGACCTGCAGCACGAACAGCTCTTCGAAGGCGAATCTTCGCTGGGCAGGCGACGATCCTTCTGCGAGCGCCGCAAGCTCGTCGTCGGTCAGCGTCGCGGGCGGGCGATGAACGTCTCGCAGAGCCTGGTCAAGATCCGGAAAGCCAAGCAGAGTCCGCACACGCGCGGGCAAGATCACGCCCACCCGACCGCCGACGGCATCGCGCGCCGCAACGACGATCATCTCGACCGTCCGCCCCGGCACCTTGTCCCCCAACGGGTAGCGCGACCGAATGCCC
>PMLH01000331.1 GCA_003159055.1 Myxococcales bacterium | reverse complement strand
CACTGGTCTAAGTTCGTGCGTCCGGGTTTCCAGCGCATCGTGGCGACGGAAAAGCCGACCGGAAGCGTCCTTGTGGAGGCCTATCGTGACTCAACCCATATCGCGATCACGGCCATCAACACCGGCTCGAGCACAGTGACCCAGAAGTTCAGCATCGACGGCGGCTCGGTCGATCAGCTCACGCCCTGGGTGACCTCGCCCGACGACGATCTCGTCGCCAAGAGCCAGGTTTCCGCCAGTGACGGCTTCACGTACGATCTGCCGGGCAACAGCGTGGTCACGTTCGTGAACTGGGACGCGACCAGCGAGACGCCAGGTCAGGGAACCCTGCCGACGCCCAAGCAGGACGCAGGAACGGACGTCAAGGTTTCGAACGGCGGGCTCGACTGCTCGGCTGCCGTGGTCCCGAGCAATCTCACGAAGGGCGGCGTGACGGATTTCTCGGACTACAAGTCCGGCACGTGGGGTGACACGCAGGGACTCTACGGGAACACGTACGCGTACTACGGGCCCAAATCGACCATGAACGCCGGCGTGCAAGCCTCGGCCAAGAAGATGCACATCACGGGCTCCGTCATGCCAGGTGACTACGCTGGCGCCGGGCTCTCCTTCTCCGCCTGTGCGACGGTCGACTCGTTCTCGCAGGTCCAGTTCTCCGTGTCGGGCTCGTCCCCGAAATGTGACATGGAGCTGCAGATCAAGACCTTCGATCAGCAGCCCATCACGCAGACTCCGGCCGGCAGCTGTCTGCAGGACGCATCCGCGGGCTGCTACAATTTCCCTGTCATGAAGCGGGTGGCGGTTCCTTCGTCCGACTCGACGACCGTGACGACGAATCTGAGCGACTTCTCGAACTGGTCCTCTGACAACGCGAAGCAGGTGGTTGGGATGCAATGGCAGTTTACCCCCAACTCGAGTCTCGACCCCGACGCCGGCGTCGGCTGTGACATTACGGTCGACATCTCCGACATCAAGTTCCTGGAATAGACTCGGCTCAGCCGGAGCCGTCGGAGCTCCCGTCCGGCACGCATGCGGGCAAGGTCACCACGGAGGCACATGCAGGCGTCGTGAACGCGCTCGGCCCGAACGTCGGCGGACCACCGAGGCAGCGCTCCCCGGAGTTACCCACCTGCGTGACGGCCACCAGCGCACCCGATGGGTCGTAGTAGTAGAAATAGCCGGAGTCGACGAAGATGTTTCGAACGACCGTGTAAGGTCCGCAAGGCCCCCCGCTGGCGGCGCGGCCCCGGCAGAACTGGGGAAAACTCTTCGCATCGGCAAGCGTCGCGCGGCAGTACGGCCCGATAGTAGCGGGCGGAGGATCTACCGCTGCGCACTCCTGGGCGAGAGTCTGGGGGCAAGCCAGCGTGCCGGCGCAGGGCGCGTCGCCCGAGGTGCCGCACGCAGGGTCCGCGTCCTGGCCATCGATCTGGGCCGTTGCGGCGTCAGGGCGAAGTGGAGCTTCCACCCCTGCGTCGTAGCTGTCGAATCCCCCGGTGCCCGTGGTCCCCCCCCGCCCCGTCGGTGCCACCCGAGCCCTGTACACCACCCGTGCCAGCGTTGCCGCCGGAGCTCGACCCAGCATCGAAAAACACGGTACCCCCCATCGCTTGGGTGCCGCCAGTCGCTAGACGACCTCCGGTGCCAATTTCGCCGCCGGGGCCAATGCTGGTGAAAACGCCACCCTCGCCACGAACGCCGCCCGAGCCGTTGCCGCCAGCGCTTCCGCCTGACCCGCCTGCAGGGCTGTCGGTGCGCGCGTCCAGGGGTGCTGGGCCAGGGGCCGCAGGGGTGCTGCAAGCAGAAAGCGCGTCAGCAACGGCACGAGCTACCAATGCCAGAACCTGCCGATCGCATGGAGCGGAAGCTGCAGTCCCTAGTCAGTCGCTCCTGCCAGATGCGCGTCAACGAGATGACCGAGGCTCGCCTCGCGCGGATGTTCGCGGTCAACGTGGCCTAGTCCGCCATCAGTAGCGATCGCTGTCGTCCTTGGGCGAGAGCGGCCAGGCCTCGGCGGCACGGCCGTTGATGGTGGTTCCGCCGTGCACGAACTGGGCACCATTGGCAATGAAATCGGCCGGGAAGTTCAGAGTCGGCTTCGAGAGCTGGTCCAGTTTGGCGACGTGGGCGGCTTCGAGACGGACGTCGAGTCCGGCGAGATTGTCTTCCAGCTGCGCAAGCGTCCTTGCTCCGATGATGGTCGAGGCAACACTCGGGCGCGCGTGCACCCACGCCAGCGCCACACGCGCCACAGTGGTGCCCAGGGCCTCGGCAATTCTGGCCATCTCTTCGAGAAGGTCGTAGGTCTTGTCGTTCAGCGCGCTCAGTGCCCAGGCGCCGCGGCCGGCGTCGTGCTGACCGTGTTTGTCGCGCGTGTACTTTCCCGAGAGCACGCCGCTCTTCAAGGGCGACCACGGGGTCACGCCGAGCCCCAGCTCAAGGGCCATCGGAATCAGCTCGCCTTCCACCGTGCGCTCGAGCAGCGAGTACTCGATTTGCAGCGCGACAAGCGGTGCCCAGCCGCGAAAGTGGGCGATGGTTTGCGCCTCGGCGCATTTCCAGGCCGGCGTATCGGAAAAGCCNNATGGGCGTGGTGGCGTCCCAGGCGTGCATCCAATAGAGGTCGATATATGCGGTCTGTAACCGGCGCAAGGACTGCTCGCACGCCGAAACAATGGCCTTGCGGTGCGCGCCGCCGCCGTTGGGATCGCCACGGTAAAGGTTGCTAAGGAACTTCGTCGCCAAGACCACGCGGTCACGTTTGCTCGGGTGGCGACCGATATGGTCTCCGATAATCTTCTCCGAATGGCCCTTGGTGTAGGCATTGGCGGTGTCGATGAAGTTGCCACCGCGTTCGAGAAAGCGATCCAGGATGGCCTGCGTGTCGGCCACCGAAGAGCCCCAGCCCCAGTCCTCCCCGAAGGTCATCGCGCCAAGACACATGGGCGAAACACGCAAGCCGGATTTTCCGAGTGTGACGTAGTGGTCGAGTGGCATGTCCCCTGCCTTTCACGCGGGATCTACCCAATCGCACCGGGGCATGCCAGCAACAATCACGGTCTAGGCAGGTCGTTTCCAAAGCGCGAGGTTCTTGCGGCCCTCGGCGCGCGGGTGCGGGGTTCGCGCCAGGCCTGCTGCGCGCGCTGCCTCGACCTCTGATTGAAAAACAGCGGGCGAGCAATGGCCCGGGGGGTCAACCAGCAACAGATGACCGCCGGGCTTCAAGCATCTGGCCAGTGCCTTCATGGTTCCAGCAGGCGAAACGGTTTCGTGGATCACGTGAAGCGCGAGCACAAGATCGCAGGTTCCTTCGAGGTCAGCAAGCCCGAGATCTTCGTGCGTACGGGGAGCCACGATGTTGGAGGTTATACGTAGCTTCATGGTAATCTACGTATAACTCGCCATGAGCCAGCGCCTGCCCCTCGAGACCCAAACGCTCTATGCTGAGCTCCTGGAGCATCTGCTGGGCCTCGAAGCCCAGCGTTCGGTCGGCAGCCTGGCGGGCTCGTTCACCTCGAAGCAGGTCAAGGGAGAAACCTACGTCTACTACCAGGCGTCAGTTCCCGGCGGAAAGACACGGCAGTTCTATCTCGGGCGAAGATCGCCGTCGATCGATCGCCTGGAGGCGCGATTCGAGCGGGAACACGCCACGTTCGCGGCCGACGTGGCCCGCGTTGCGCGGATCGCGGCGCAGCTGCGCGCTGGCGGGGCCGGCACCACCGATACCGCCTCGGCCCGCGTTCTCTGCGGCCTGGCCGATGCGGGTGTCTTCGCGGGGGGCGGCGTCCTGGTCGGCACGCACGCATTCATGGCGATCGCCAACTTGCTCGGCGTCAGGTGGGCCTCTGGATCGCTGCGGACGCAGGACGTGGATGTGGGAGGCAGCCGCGAGGTCGACGTTGATGTCGCCGTTCCCGATGTAAAGGTTGACCTACCGGCCGCGCTGGAGAATCTCCAGATGGGCTTTCTGCCGGTCCCGGCCCTGGACCCACGGAATCCGTGCACATCGTTCAAGGTGCGCGGACAGGCCCTGCGCATAGATCTCCTCTGCCCCAAACACGGCCAAGCCGAGACTCCGGTCTTCATCCCGCGCTGGAATGCCGCCGCGCAGCCACTTGCCCATCTCGGATTTCTCCTCGAATCGCCAGAACGTGCCGTGATCCTGGCGAACACGGCGGCCTTGGTGAACGTTCCGGCGCCGGCGCGCTTTGCTCTGCACAAGCTTCTCGTCGCGCAGCTTCGTCCAGCTTCGTTCGCCGCAAAGGCCGAGAAGGACATCCTCCAGGCCGTGCAGATTCTGGAAGTGCTTGTCGAGGATCGCCCAGGCGACATCGCACTTGCTTGGACTGCCCTCGAAGCCCTGGGCCCGACGGTGATCAAGCCCATCCAACGCGGGTTGGCCGCCGCCGACACGCGCGCCCGTGGCCTGCGCAAGCGGGT
>PMLH01000413.1 GCA_003159055.1 Myxococcales bacterium | reverse complement strand
GCTCTGCAGAGATCGGTTCCAGTCCGGAGGCTCCTCTGGATCTGCTACCCGGCCGGCGAGCGCCTCGGGGCCGTACTCCAGCGCAACCTGCACACGCCGATGCGCCTCTACGACCGCCAGATAGTGCCCAGCCATGGCCACGGACGCCGTAACGGCGGGAACCCCACGCGCGCCCCTAGAGTTCAGCTCGCGTCTTAGGGCGGGACGTGCCACCACCTCGGCTCGCACAATCGGTGCCTCTTGCCCCGCCGGGGACGCCTTCGAGGGTGTATCGCGAGGGCGCTGCGCCTGGCGGGGAGTTCTGCGGGTTGTCCTGGTCACTTGCCCCCCGCCCCCGGCATCGGCTGCGCGACAGGCAGGGAGGAGTCCCCCGCAGCGAGCGTGCCGAGGTAGTCGGCCCATTTCTGCATCATCGCCCTGCGCTCGGGCAAGAATGCCGTTCTGTTGTAAGCAGTGCCGAGCGCGTCTCGGACAGCATGGGCAAGCTGCGCCTCGATCAAGTCGACGCGGAAGCCGAGGACCTCGTCAAGCAAGGTTCGGGCGGTCGCTCGGAAGCCGTGGCCGCTCGCCGTTGCCTTGTCGATGCCCATGCGTCGAAGCGCAGCGTTGACGGCGGCATCGGACATCGGCCGGTCCCTGCTCCGCTGCGACGGGAACACGTAGGGGGCCAAGCCGGTCAACCGGCGCAGGTCGCGCAAGATGGCGACCGCCTGCTTGGCCAGGGGCACTATGTGCGGCGTCTTGGTCTTGCTGGTGGTGAAGCGCCACTCTGCCTTGACCAGGTCGATATCGGCCCACCTTGCTGTGCGTAGCTCGCCGGGGCGCACGAATAGCAGCGGTGCCAGCTTCAGCGCGGCCGAGACGATCGGCGTGCCCTCGGAATAGCCCCAGATGACCCGCAGCAAGTCCGCCAGCTTCGCAGGCTCGGTCACGGCGGCCATGTGCTCGGGCTTGGCGGCTGGCAGCGCGCCGCGCAGGTCTGCCGTGGGATCGCGTTCAGCGCGCCCGGTGGCGATGGCGAATCGAAAGACCATCCCCACGTGCGTGCGCACCCGGTGGGCTGTTTCGAGGCGCCCTCGCCCTTCAATGCGGCGAAGCACGGCCAGGACTTCGGGCGGGGTGATCTCCGCGATGGGGCGCGACCCGATCCAGGGATAGACGTCCTTCTCCAACCGGCGCTTGACCCCCGTGGTGTGCGATGGCGCCCACGTACCCTCGAACCTCGCCAACCATTCCTCGGCGATGGCCTTGAGGGTGTTGGTCGCCGAGGAGGCACGGGAGGCCTTCAGCACCTTCCGGTGCGCGGATGGATCGATGTCACTATGCAGCAGCTTGCGTGCCTCGTCTCTTTTCTCTCGGGCCTCCGCAAGGGTGACTTCTGGGTACGTGCCGAGGGACAGCAGCTTCTCCTTGTCGGCGAAGCGGAACTTGAGCCGCCACCACTTGCCACCGGCCGGCGAGACCTCCAGATACATCCCGCCGGTGTCGTAGAGGCGCATCCTCTTCCCCGTCGCCTTGGTCTTCTTGCAGGCATTGTCCGTCAGCATTGCGGGGTAGCTCCTCTTGGGGGTAACTCGATTTCGAGTTCGTGAGTTACCCCCAAGGCTACCCCCAGGCTAACGCGGTTGTCAACGGACGCAACCGGACATCAACGGCGTAAAAACTGCTCTAAGTTGCTGTTTTTGCTGGGCACCGCGGACTTTCACGGACAGTCCCGGACCCTCACTTTGTGGCGGATCTCGGACTCGAACCGAGGACCCGGCGCGTATGAAACGCCTGCTCTAACCAGCTGAGCTAACCCGCCAAGTTGTCATTCGCCGACGAGCTGGCTTGGGGCCTTCCCTACGGCGGAGGGCGATTTTGCTTGCCGAGAAGCGTCTGTCAAGGGCCGAGAACCACAAAGCGACATCGAGAGTGATTTTTGATGTCGTCCTTGACTGGCCCCCTGCCCTTGGATAGAAGCCGCGGAGGAAATGCGCTTATACGCTGGCAAGATTCCAAGTATAGCCTCCGAGATCGTCAAAGCTCTGGTGGATGGGGAAGCTCTGTCGGTCCTCGATCGCGGCGAGGCCGAGTTGGACGTGCAAGCCGTGCTCAAGGAGTACATCCGCCTCGATCGCGAAGTCACCGACAAGACGAAAGACCTTCTGCAGAAGCGCAATCTGCCCTACGAGCACTTCGGCAAGGTCAAGCGCCAAGTCGCCGCAGAGAAGGGCTTCGGTCTGGGTGACGAGAGCCTCGATTGGATGACGACGCAAATGATCGAGTCGTTTATGCAGTCGCCGCACGTGGAAGAGGTCTTCGCCGACGACGCGACCTTGCGCAAGCGGATGACGGACATCCTCAAGAAGCACATGCAGATCGACGACGAGATTGACGCGGAAGTCCGCCGCCGCATTAAGAATCTGGAAGAGGGCACGGCAACCTGGGAAGTCGAGTACCAGAAAGCCCTCGACCAGATCAAAAAGAACCGCCACCTCGGCGACTAGGCGAAACGAACCGAAACCGGAACCGGATCCATGGCCGGCCTCCGGCTACCGGCCTCCGGCTCCGGTCTCCTGTCCCCCGTGCTTCCGCACCACCACCCCAGTCGCTGCCGGCTGGCCTCCATTGGGGGCATTGCCCTCGCGATTCGGGCGCTGCTGCCTGGGCACCATCGGCGGCCGCGGCCCAGGCTGCGGCCGCGCCTGCCGGTCACGCCCGAGCGAGAACACCTCCCGAACCAGCCGTTCGATGGTGAACCCAACGTCCGACAGTCGAGCATCGTCGTACATATAGCCGGGCGTGGACACGACCCGGTTCTTCTGATCGACCAGAATCTCTCGCAAAGGGCACGGCCGCACATCCGCCCCCATCACGGCGGCGTGTTTGGCTTCTTCGCAGGCCTTGGTCCCGAAGGTAATGCGCACCCCAGCCGCCGGCCCGAGAACGCGAGCCGCGAGAATGGGCGCCAGACAGATGAACCCCATCGGACGCCGGCGCAGGAGCATGGCCTTGAGCAGCCGGGTCACCTCGGGATGGACCTCGCACACGACGCCCTTCTCGGCGTAGTTCGACAGCGCGGTGGCAACCCCAAACCCGCCAGGGAAAATCAGAGCGTCGAGCTCGTTGTCCTTGACCGTGGCGATGTCGCGCACGCGGCCGCGCGCGATGCGAGCCGCCTCGGCCATCACTTTCCGCCCCGGCGCCTGGCTGTCCACGGCGCGGGTCAGGTGGTCGACCACGCGCGCCTGGGGGACGTCGGGTGCCATGCAGATGGCGCGGCCCCCGGCCCGCTCGATCCAGTACAGCGACAGGACGGCTTCGTTGACCTCGGACCCATCTTCGGATCCGCAGCCTGACAGGACCACTCCCACACGGGTTGCCATGGATAGAGCGCTATCAGAAAAGTCGCCTACCTGCCAGGAAGACCGGTCGGTTGTGCTGGAAACCCCTGGCGCGCGGACTAGGCGACCGATTCCTCCTGCGCCGTCTGGGCTCGCGCGAAAGCAGCGAACGTCCCCTCGGCGATGGCCTTGCGAGCGCCTCGAACTAAGTTCAAGTAGAACTGTAGATTGTGCAGCGTAGCCAACCGATAATATAGGATTTCTTTGGATCTAAATAGATGCGCTAAATACCCACGACTGTAGCGTCGACAGGCCTCGCAAGCGCAGCCTTCGTCGAGCGGTCGGGCATCGTTCCGGTGGCCCGTGTTGGCGATGTTGAGGTGACCGCCAGGCACGAACAGGTGGCCGTTGCGCGCGTTGCGGGTGGGCATCACGCAGTCGAACATGTCGATGCCAGCGGCGATGCCAACCAGCAGATCTTGGGGACGGCCGACCCCCATCAGGTAGCGCGGCCGACCGGCCGGCATGGCCGGCGCCACCTGGCCAACCACCTCGTGCATGACCTCGGGCGGCTCGCCCACCGACAAGCCGCCGAGAGCGACCCCCTCAAAGGGCAACGCCGCGATTTCCGCCAGGTGGCTTCGGCGCATCTGCACGTCGGTTCCACCTTGGACGATCCCGAAGCGAAGCTGGCCTGGGGCCGCGGGCGCGGCCACGCAGCGAGACGCCCAGCGCGTGGTGCGCTCCATCGCCTTGAGCAAGACCGGCGGCTCGGCATCGGACGGCGGGCATTCGTCGAAGGCCATCGCAATGTCGCTGCCCAAGGCCGCCTGGATGGCCATCGCCGATTCGGGGGTCAGCCGCTGGGTGCTGCCGTCGACGTGCGACTGGAAGGTGACCCCATCCTCGTCGACGGTCCGCCGCCCCTGCTGGCTGAACACCTGGAAGCCGCCCGAGTCGGTCAGAATCGCGCCCGACCACGACATGAATCGGTGCAACCCGCCCAGGCCCGCAATCAGATCGTGCCCGGGCCGCATGGCGAGGTGATACGTGTTGCCGAGGATGATCTGCGCG